>NZ_VPAL01000006.1:0-135439 GCF_013419245.1 Acinetobacter sp. YH12095 | reverse complement strand
AACCTCGCCCGCTCGACTTGCATGTGTTAAGCCTGCCGCCAGCGTTCAATCTGAGCCATGATCAAACTCTTCAGTTAAAATCATTTTGAAGTTTTAATCTAAACTTCCAAATCTGGCTCATCAATTTTCTGACTTAAATTTCGCTCAAATAAACTTCGAGTAATTTAAACCAATCAATCAATGAAATATGTTCGATCGATCAATCAGTAAAAATCCACACAAGTTGTTCTTCATAATCTCTTAATGATCTTCTCGATGCTTCGTCAGCATCAAGCTAGGTCGGCTATATTATGCTTTATTTCTAAAGTGTCAACTGGTAATTTAAATTATTTTAAACTTCCTCTCTAAAACCCAACCCAATCGATTTCAATCAAGTCATTGTTTTATCAGAAGTTTTAATCTTCATCACCGCCGATGGATGTGCATTATAGGGCAAATATTTTACCTTGCAAGACTTTTTGCAAAAGAAATATATCAGGTGTTTATTTTTTGTTCATTTTTGCTTTTTCTACACACATTTTGAGCACATTTGCTTTAATACATCGTTTCAATTAACTGTTACTATACACCCATCGGCGATATAACAGCTTTTGCTTACTCAGATTTAAGCGCTAGGATTCTTTATGTATCAACAAAAATATCTTTGGGTGTGCCTTGTTTCTTTAGGATTCATCACCTCAACACATGCGACAACGCCTTCTACTGAAGAAGTTGCTCAAGAAGAAACTACTGAAGTTATTGCGGCAGATTCATCTTCTAAAACTAAAAGTAGTCGTTTGGATGCGCTTAAAGAATTAAAAAGTGTCAAAGCCAAAGATTTAAAAGTGAATGCAAATGCTGCACAACCCGATGAAGTCAAAGATCCACTACAACCTTTGAACCGTCAAATTTATGCATTCAACGACATTCTAGATCGTAATGTCGCCCGTCCACTTGCATTGCAATATACAAAGAAAGTTCCTGGTGAAGTGCGCGGCTCATATCGTCAGTTCCGAAAAAACTTGGGTGAACCTTGGAATGCGGTTAACCAATTGATTCAAGGTCGCCCTTTACGTGCCGCAAAAACTTTAGGTCGTTTTAGCTTAAATACCATTACAACTTTAGGAATGGCTGATCCTGCACGTCGTTTAGGTTTAGACACAGAAGAAGAAAATTTTGGTACAACCTTAGGCTACTTCGGTGTCCCTTCAGGGCCTTATGTTATGTTACCAATTTACGGTCCAAGTACTTTCCGTGATGGTTTTGGCACACTTGTAGATGGTCAGGCGCGTCCGCAAAAATACATTTTAGATGACAATGACCGTTTATATTGGTCGGAGCAAGTTATGCGCGGCGTAGATACTCGCTCGCAACTCTTAGATGTAGAGCAAGTGTTACAGGGTGACAAATATGCCGCGATTCGGGATATTTACTTGCAACGTAAAAACTTTGAAATTGCGGAAAAGAAAGGACTCGATGCCGACAATATTTCGTTTGTAGATGATGAAACCGAAGAACTTTTTGATGATCAAGAAGAAATAAACCTGCCTGAAGAAAGCACAGAATAATTTGTAAAACATTTTACTCAAGGTGAGTTTTTACTTTCCTTGAGTATTCAGGCATTGCTATAGTAACGCTTTGTTTAGGTTCAGGGTCAACACAAAACTCTATGTATTTCATTCAACCCACACGTGATATTCCATATCTAGAACAGGTGCTCGACACACTTCCTAGTGTGCAAATGATTCACATAGATGACATCAGCTTGTATGACCCAACCATTATTGCAATTGCTGATGTGCAAGATTTTTTAACTCATCAATGGAATTTACCCACGATTGTATTGGCCTTTGAAGATGAAGGCACGGCATTGGTTCAAGCATGGGAACAAGGCGCTTTAGCAGGTTGGTTGTGGAGTCGTTTACCAGAAAATCCACCGCAAGCTTTACGCAAAATTGACGCACAGTATAAACGTAATCAAGACAGCCGCGACTTACCTTCTGCGGCGGAACTACAAAAAAAATTACTACCGAATCCTATCGAACTGTGCAACTACCGTGTAGATACGTTATTTAAGCCTTCGGCTTATTTGTCAGGCGATTGGTTTGATTACTGGAAAATCAGTGATAAAGAAATCATGTTCTATTTAGCCGATGTCTCTGGGCATGGTGTAACTAGTAGTTTACTAACGTCTTGGATGGCTGCATTTCATGGTCGCTCCAAAACACCACGCGAACTGATTAAGAAGCTGAATGGCATGTTGGTTCAAGAAAATATTGAAAAGCATATCACCATGATTAGTGGGATTTTAAATATTGAAACCCACGAACTGCGTTGGTCGAGTGCGGGGCATTATCCACCTGCCATTATTATCGAACCCAATCAAGCACCTAAAATTTTAAATACCAGTAGTTTTCCTTTGGGACTGACTGAAGATTTAGAAGTTGAGGAATTTGAGTGCGTATTAAATAAACAGGCGCGGTTTATTATCTGCTCCGATGGTGCGTTAGAACCTTATAGTGGTGGTTTGAATGAACAGTTTGAACAATTGGTCTTTCACTTGCAACATCAATCATTCCAAGCCCCCGATCATGTAGCAGATGATATTGCGATCTTGAGTTTGTGTCGAACAAAATAACTAATAAATCAGCCAGTTAACTTATCAACCCAAGATATACGACTGTAAGCCACTTGAGTCTATATAGTCGCTATGGGATAATTATCTAATCCTTCTCTGCAAATGGCATTTATATGTCAACAGGTCATGTTGAATATGCAAGTTTGAATGGAACGCATATCTTTAAGCTTTTTGGCGAAGTGCGTGCCCAATCTTGTATTAGTCTAGACAAACTACTCAGTAAAATTGAACAGCAATCTAATGTGGTGGGTGCAATTGTAGATTTAACCCAAACTACATTTATTGACAGTACAGTTTTAGGTGTATTGGCTAAGCTAGGCTTAAAACTGAAACAAATCCATAACATTCAAGCAGTTATGCTATCTACCAATCCAGACATTACTACGCTCGCCAATAGCATGGGCTTAGGACAGGTGTTTGTGATTTTAAATTACTGTGGTGACCCAACTGTCTGCACGCGTGAGCTGGTAGAAGAACACGTCACGCATAGCAATATGCTCACTACGGTATTAGATGCCCATAAAACCCTCATGAAGCTGAATGAAAACAACCAAAATATGTTCGAACCTTTGGTGAAACAGCTACAAAAAGAACAAGATAATCTCGATCAATGTGCTGAGCAAAATCAGCAGAACGCTTGATCTTCACTCAGGAATGCTTTGATGACTTTACTTTCTGTTGCTCAAATGAACTCACAAAATGATATTGAGGAAAACTTCAAAATCATTGAAACATTGATTCAACAAAGTAAAGCCGATGGTGCAGAACTGATCGTTTTTCCAGAAAACTTTGTTTGCTTTGCAGCAGGCAAACAATGCGAAACCGCGGCACAGTTTGAAAGTATTCAACAGCGTTTGGAACAGCTTGCACATCAATATCAAATCTGGATTGTGGCGGGTACATTGCCCTGCCCATATCGCCCTGATGGTTCAACAATTGCAGATGGTCGTGTGCGTACGGTCAGTTTATGTATTAGCCCAGAAAAAACTGAAGCACGTTATGACAAAATTCATTTGTTTGATGTGCAAGTTGGTGACTCTGTTGGTGGTTATCAGGAATCTAAGTTTTTTGAACCCGGCTCTGAAGTCGTTGTGGCGAAAACACCGTTTGGCAACATTGGCTTAATGGTGTGTTATGACTTGCGCTTTCCTGAATTGGCCTTAACTTTACGTGCGCAAGGCGCCAATATTTTAACTGCGCCATCGGCTTTTACTTACACCACAGGTCAAATGCATTGGCAATTGCTCTTGCAGGCGCGTGGCATGGACAGTCAATGTCAGGTTTTAGGTGCAGCCCAACAAGGTTGGCATGGTGAAAAACGTCAGACTTGGGGACATTCAGGCGCTGCCAATTCACGCGGACAGTTATTGTCAATGGTGCAAGACGAAGGTACGCAACTGATTACAGTGCCCTTTGATTTAGATGAACAAAGCAAAATTCGAGAGTCGATGCCGTTAATGCAGCATCGTCGTTTATTGCAATTTTAAAATTGAATTTCAATAAAAAGGGTTGATCAACAATATAGTGATCAACTCTTTGTATTTCTTATCTTAACCTTACTTTTTAGCTATTCAGCCGCTTCATTGGTCACGCGCAGCACTTCTTCCAAAGTGGTTTTACCTGCCAATACCTTACGCAATCCATCTTCACGAATCGAACCTGATTGCTGTCGTGCATAATCTTCCAGTTCATATTCCGCGGCATTGCCATGAATCAAACGGCGCATTGCTTCATCCACAGGGACAATTTCATAAATTGCAGTCCGCCCAGTAAAACCTGTATGTGAGCAATGTTCACAGCCTTTCGGTTGCGGAAGTTTTAAATCGCTTGCATCGGTCACACTTTTAAAGAGTTCTTGTTCAAAGTCATCTGCAGCATGCCATGTGGCGCAGTGCGAACATAAGGTGCGCACTAAACGCTGTGCGATCACCCCAATTAATGAACTTGACAGCAAGAACGGCTCGATGCCCATATCTTTTAAACGGGTGACTGCACCAATGGCCGTATTGGTATGTAGGGTAGACAGTACCAAGTGACCAGTTAAGGAAGCCTGCACTGCAATTTCGGCGGTTTCTAAGTCACGAATCTCCCCCACCATCACCACATCTGGGTCTTGGCGCAGCATGGCTTTTAAAGCACGAGCGAAGGTCATATCCACTTTGGTATTGACCTGTGTTTGCCCAATCCCTTCAAGTTGATATTCAATCGGGTCTTCTGCAGTCAAAATATTTTTAGAACCGTCATTCAGGTCTGACAAAGCTGCATATAAGGTCGTAGTTTTACCCGAACCTGTCGGCCCTGTAACCAAAATAATCCCGTGTGGTCGATGTACCAGTTGCTTTAAGCGCTCATAATCATTTTGCATCAGCCCCAAGTGCGTCATGTTTAAACGACCTGCTTGCTTATCCAGCAAACGCATTACCACCCGCTCACCATGCGAAGATGGCAGCGTTGACACACGTACATCGACCTCACGACCTGCTAGTCTGAGCGAAATACGACCATCTTGAGGGATACGTTTTTCGGCAATATCCAGTTTTGCCATGACTTTAATACGTGACACCAATAAAGGCGCAAGTTCACGGCGCGGTTGCACGATTTCACGCAACTGACCATCGACCCGCAAACGGACTGACAGTTTTTTCTCAAAAGATTCGATATGAATATCCGATGCGCCAACCCGAATCGCTTCAGACAGTAAAGCATTGATTAAACGTACAATCGGTGCATCATCTTCCTGATCCATCAGGTCTTCTGCTTCAGGAACTGAATCTGCCAAACTAAGCAAGTCAGGGTGATCTTCCAATCCCGCAGCGACTTGCTGCGACTCGCCTGTATCACCTGCAAAACTGCTGCTTAATAATTGGTGAAATTCCTGATCGCTACAAAGTTGATGCTGTGCAGGATGCCCCAAAAAACGACGCGCCTCCTGAATGGCAAGCATCGGCGTATTTTCACGACGTACAATAAAGGCATGATCGCCCTCATAACGAATTAACACCCCATGGCGTTTGGCAAAGCTATACGGTATTTGTAATTGTTTCAGTACTTGCATCAGCGATTATAATAATGATGAAAAAATTTAATTTGAGTGTACTCTAAGCGTATGACAGCGTGAAGTCTGTTTTCGCTGATTTATCAAGAAAGGGATAGGCCATTGTCACAAAATCATGAGATTTCAGAAACTGATTCGGCTAAATTAAAATGGTGGGGTGACTATGAGTTTGAGCTCAATCGTCCTAAAACGTGGCAATTTGGCTCACTCTTAGTACGTTTGACCCGTGGTATGCAAGAATGGCGTTTGGAATATTATCGCCCGCAGGTTCAATACGATTATGAACAGCAATCGCATAACATTGATGATCCTGAATTTGCCTTTCCACAACCTGTGAAAATTGAACGCTATATGTTCAAATCTACACAAAGTAAATTACAGCTCATGCCTCGTTTGGCAGACCGTTCAGTGGTGATTAAACCTGTCGATCCAATTTATATTCCTGCGGGGCAACGCGGCACCTTGTATATCAGCACACCGTTGTGGATGTCTGCCTTTGTCGATGGTCAACGTGAACCCATTTTTGATTTGCCGATTATTCGCCCGAAAGATACTTGGTTTGGCCCCAATCATCGTACAGGTGAAATTTGCTATGCCACAGCAGTCGATGGCCGTACCGAATTACATCAATTAAAACCACGTGCATTTCGTGCCGTCACGCCGATTGAATTTCACAACACCAGCAATCAACAATTGCGTTTTGACCGAATGAATGTGCCTGTGCCTGCGCTGCCTTTATTTTTCAGCGAAAGTACAGGTCGTTTATGGACTTCACAAATTAAAGTGATGCATGAAGGTTTAGACCGCCCGCCACGAATTCGGATTGAAAATCGCACCCCGCCACATGCAGGTGAAGTGACCTATTTGCAACCACCGCGTGAAACGGCAGGTGCTTTATTTAATATGTTTGATTCATTTTTCTAAGAGGATGTTATGGCAGATTCCAATATTTCCAAAGAAATCACCAACAGCCTCAAAGGAATTTTTACCAGTATCAATACAGATCGTCTGACCGAAATTTTGGTCGCAATTGTATTGTCTTTGATTGGTTTCTTAATTGCACGTTTTGTTTCCAATACTTTTGTACGCACTATTGGCGCACGTTTTAATGCGCATCAACGCTTAGTTTGGCGACGCGGGATTTTTTACTTTATTTTCCTGCTGTTTGTGATGGCGAGCCTGAAAGAAGCAGGCTTTAAACTCAGCGTGTTTTTAGGTGCAGCGGGTATTTTAACCGTGGCTTTGGGTTTTGCCTCACAAACCTCGGCATCCAATTTAATTAGTGGTATGTTCCTGATTGGCGAAGGTTCTTTTGAAGTGGGCGATACCATTCAAATCACCCTGATTCGCGGACACACCATTGAAGGTGAAGTGATCTCAATTGACTTACTTTCAGTTAAATTGCTGACCCAAGACAATATTTATGTGCGTTTACCCAATGAACAATTGATTCGTGCACCCGTGCATAACTTGTCCAAGTTTCCAATCCGACGTGTGCCCATTACCCTCGCGATTAATTTTCACGAAGATATTATTAAAGTGCGTGAAGTGTTGCTCAGTGTCGCCAATCAATATCCGCTCGTGCTGTCTGACCCTAAACCCGCGGTGACAGTTACAGCTTTCCGTGAATCTTCAATTGAATTGTTGTTTGCGGTGTGGTGTCAGCAAGAAAACTTTTTAAAGGTACGTGATGAAATGCAGGAACGTATCCGTAATGGTTTCCTAGACAACCAAATCGAAATTCCTGTACCCAAAATGGGTTTTGTTGATCATCCTTTATCGCGCCCTTTAAATAATGAAGAACTTGATCAATATGCCAATGCCCAAGCACTGAAACGAGAACCTGACTTAAAGTAATCGTTTCAGTCTTCGACACTTTGCCTCTAACTAAACTTGAGGATCTGCTCAAGCTTTGGAAGACGGCGAAGTGTTGTTTTTTGCGAGATCTGGCTCAGGAATTGGGGCGATATATGCAATCAGTAGCATACCTAAACCTGCAGCAAAGAATGACAGCACGCGCATTAAAGTTCCAATATTAGATAAATCTAAAAGCACCAATTTTAAGATCACAATCACCAAAATACTGCTGCCTAAAATCCACAAGGCACGTAATTGTTTCAGACTGGCAATCCACATGGCGATACAAGCCAAACTCACCCAAAGCAAGGTCAAACTGAGCTGCACAGTGGCATCTTGCCAAACAGCAATTTGGTTGATTGGCGTTCCCAAATACAGATGTAAGGCACGTAATAGCACATAACTACTTAGCCACAGTAAACTCAAGACCATAATTACCGCTGCCAAGCCTTGGTCTAAATGGGTTTTGCGTTGCAGATTCAACATCCACAAAATAGCCACCAACATGGCTATACTGACCAAATCAAATGGATTCAAAATAGGCAGTACATAGCCGTAAAATGCGTGTTCAGTCAACAGTTGTGAACATAGCATCCACATCAACATGAAGATTAAATTGCTACGCGCATACCAAAATTTGCGCCAATCTGAATCCGGTTGTTGCCACCAACACCACGCCGCAAAGAGCAATGGTAAAATCACCACGCTGCTATACGGATGCTGTGGTAACAGCGTTAAACTCGCCATCGCCAAAATGGGTAACAGTCCTAAACTCAGCCATTCTTTGTCGCTGCGGACAGTCCATAAAGGACGCAACCACAACACACTGAGCACGCCTGCAAACAAGGCAAATAGCAGACGTTCAGTACCCGAAACCCAATGCACCGCTCCATCATAGCTACGGCTGAATAATAAACCTGCTGCAGTGAGCGAAACTGGCGTTAGACCTAACCATTTGGGCAATAGCCATGACCATGTCGCTTGACGAGAAAGTAGTACTTCGTTGATAAGTAAATAAATGACCACCACCGCCAAAAGCGTCTGTACGGTTGCAAGTTCTCCATCAAAGTAATCTAAACCTAACCATAGCCATAAACTGGTTGCAGACAACATCATTAAACACAGTACGCTCGTGGTTGCTGTGCTCAGTTGTTGTCTGAAAGCTGCACGGCTGTTGGAAAACACCACAACCGTGGCATAACTTAGGCTCAGTACCCAATAAATACTGCGCTCGAAATAAGGCAACTCTACTAAATAATACAGCCCAGATAAGCCCGCTACGGCAAACAAACCTAGTGCCAAATAACGGCTAATTTTAGAATATTGAATAAAGGCAAAAATAAACACAGCCACGCCTTGTAATGCCCAACCAATGACACTCCATTGTTCAGGCAGTAAAATAGGTGGAATCAACACACTAAAAATCAGCATCAAACTGAAATAACTTTGTGCAATAAATTGTGTCTGCCGATGCTGTTTGGTCAGCCAATACAAACCTGCAAAAACCACCGCAAATAACAAACTAAAGGCTGCCTGCTCTGCTGTTTCTTCAAAATACATCAGATATAAACAGGCATAACCGACAATGGGTGCGCCAAAAATCAAGGCAAGGTCTAAAATAGGTTTCAGCTGAAACGTGGCGACATCTTCCTGTGCCAAAAGCTGACTAAAGCGAAAACCCAACCAAATAAAAATAGCCGCATGCGCCAAAACTAAAAGCGTTAGCACCTGCCTTTCAAAGATATAACCATGATAAAAGGCATAGCTGCCACCCACCACAACCGTCATTAAAAACGCAATTTGATTTAAATATTTCCACGGACGTAAACTACTTAAAATGGCAACCGAAATATTAATCAGCAAATAATAGGCAATAAATTCAATGGCTGTTGCATTACGAACAGGTAAAGTAAACGGTGCGAAATACGCAATCAGCATTGCCATGAGGGCAAGTTCGACTGATTGTTGTTTTAAACTCAGCCAGAGCGTGAGCAACATCACCACAATAAAACACAGACTGGCGATAGCTAAATTTGGAATGACCAAATTGTAATAGGCAAAAAATAAGGTCAGACACAGCCCAGCCAACCCCAAACCTTGCACACCCAAAGCAAAGCTGCGATTTTTGTTGCGTAACAGATAACCGAATACTGTCACTGCTGCACTCACGCCAGCAACGAACAAAAGTTTCACTGCCAAACTAAATTGCCAATGTTCAGTAGCAAAACGTAGCAGTAACACCACGCCTATGAGTAACACTACAATTGCTGCTTTTAATACAGGATTACCATGTATCAGCCATGATTGAGCTTGTTGCAATAAACTGTTACTTGATGAGCGCGACTGAGTTGCAAAAGGTGCAACAGACCTTGAGGATTTGGCTAAATCTGGAGCTGAATATTCTTGATGTAGATACTCTTGGTCTTGATATGGATAAGAAACTTGAGCTGCTTGTTCCCGAACAGAATTCGGCTCGCTCGATAATGTGGAATCAGATTGAATAGCGATGGTTTCAGGTTGAGAAGCGGTTGATATAACACCATCATCCACATTTGCCTTAACTGATGAAAGACTTGCATCAACTTCAGATGTATTGGCTAAAATATGCTCTGCGAATTGCGTTTGAACCTTTTTCTCTTGAGCATTGGTCTTTTGAGGATAGCTCTTTTGAGCATGCGCCTGAAGCTTAGCGGCACTTTGTAATTGCTGTAATTGATACAGTCCTTGCTCCAAACGCTGCAACCATCGCAACAACATAAAAATCCATGCACTTAAAGCAATAGATGTCAGTAAATACCAATCCAGCAATATTCCTAAAAAAGCAATAAAAGCGGCGATATATAAAGGAGTTTTAGAGCTTTGGCGTTGTACTTGTGACTGTGCATCCACAACCTGTTCCAGTGAGTTCTGCACTCGTCCCACAAAAAACATCACGCTGACCACCGCAGCAACTGCACAGATATAACTCAGCATCGGCACACCGAGCCACCATGCGCCAATTGAAATTATGATTAATAGCATGAACCAAATGATTCGAATTTCATTCTGCCCTGTCTGCATTGCTCTTCATTTTATTGATATTGTCATGGCTCCGATCATACAACAGACAGCACGATTCTGAATCAGGATTCATCAGCAATTCGGTAACTGTGCGTCTGCAACACTTGCCTTAAAAATCAGTTTCTGCGACAACTGCAAAAATCACGTACAATAAACTGCTTATTTGCAGAAGGAATCAATCCATGCCACCATTTGTCTTGGTCGATGGCTCATATTTTCTATTTCGTGCCTTTCACGCACTACCACCATTAACCACGTCAACTGGTTTACATACCAATGCTATTCGTGGCGCGATCTCTGCGATTCAAAAGTTGATGCGTCGTACTCAGCCTACTCACATGGCGGTAATTTTTGATACGCCTGAGCCGACTTTCCGTCACGAACTATCGCCAATTTATAAAGGTGACCGCCCAAGTATGCCTGAGGAACTTTCTCAGCAAATTCCATACTTACATGCTTTAATTCGTGCTTTGGGTATTCCACTTTACATGCTACCAGGCGCAGAAGCCGATGATATTATTGGAACTTTAGCCAAACGTGCCGAAGCCGAAGGACAGCAAGTACTGATTTCTACGGGCGATAAAGACATGGCGCAGTTGGTGACTGAAAAAGTTACCCTTGAAGACAGCTTCAAAGAAAAGCCAATGGATATTCAGGCTGTATTTGACAAGTTTGGCGTATGGCCGCATCAAATTATTGATTATCTGACCCTCATGGGTGATGCTTCCGATGGTATTATGGGCGTGCCCGGCATTGGCGCCAAAACTGCTGCAAAACTACTGACCGAATATGGCTCGATTGGTGCGATTTTAGAAAATGTCGATCATATTAAAGGCAAAGTCGGACAAAATATTAAAGACAATGCCGATGGCATCGCGCTAGATCATCAACTCGCCAGCATTGTTTGTGACCTTGATCTGAACTTTGGTTATGCCGATCTAAAACTACAAGACCCTAATGTTGAAGCCTTACGCAATTTATATACCGAGCTAGAATTCCGTAATCAATTACAATCGCTCGATCATCCAAATAATCCAAATAACAGCAATTATCAACAAGCTGCAAAAACAGTCGCCGCACCGACAGCCAATGAAATTGAAACTGAAGATCAAGCCACGCAAAGCAGTGTTGATGATCAACTCGGTGCAGCAACATACCACACCATTTTAGATCAGGCGCATTGGGATGCTTTGCTGCAACGCTTGCAAACTGCACAGCGTTTTGCCTTTGATACAGAAACCACCAGTCTGGATTATCGCGTTGCAGAAATTGTTGGTTTTTCTATCGCGTTCGATGCCAAAGATGCCTATTACGTACCTTTGGCGCATGATTATGAGGGCGCACCACAGCAGCTCAACCGTGATCAGGTTTTGGCACAAATCAAACCTATTTTAGAAAATAATGCGGTGGATAAAATTGGGCATCATTTAAAATATGATGCGCATGTGCTTGAAAATCACGGTATTCATTTACAAGGTTGGTATTTCGATACCATGTTGGCATCTTATGTGCTTAACTCTGTCGCAACCCGTCACGGCATGGATGATGTGGCACGCTTATATTTAAGCCACCTGACCACATCTTATGAGCAAATTGCAGGCAAAGGCGTCAAGCAAAAAACTTTCAATCAAATTGAAATTGAAACGGCTGCGCACTACGCTGCAGAAGATGCGCATGTTACGTATCGTTTATATGAAGTGCTGTCTGCGAAGCTACAAAAGCATCCTGAATTGGTCAATATTTTGCACAACATCGAAATGCCTGTGGCGCGTGTGCTGACCAGTATGGAAGAAAATGGCATTCAGCTTGATCTGAAATTTTTAGATCAATTGGGTGTCGATTTTTCCCAAACCATGCAAGATTTGGAAAACCAAATTGTAGAATTGGCAGGTGAAAACTTTAATGTCAGCTCACCGAAACAAGTGGGCGAAATCCTGTTTGATAAACTCGGACTCAAAGGCGGCAAGAAAACCGCAACAGGTCAATACAGTACCAGTGAAAGTGTTTTGGAAAAAATTGAGCATCCGATCAGTAGTTTAATTTTAGACTACCGTGGTTTATCTAAACTCAAAAGCACCTATACCGATGGCTTACTGAAACAAGCCAACAACGATACGCATCGAGTGCATACCAGTTATCACCAAGCTTTGACTGCAACAGGGCGTTTATCTTCTACTGATCCAAACTTACAAAACATTCCAATTCGTACCGAAATTGGTCGTCAAATTCGTAAAGCCTTTGTCGCACCTGAAGGTCGCGTGTTGTTGGCAGCCGACTACTCGCAAATCGAATTGCGTTTAATGGCACATTTTTCACAAGATGATGCCCTACTCGATGCCTTTAACCATGGACAAGACGTGCACCGCCGTACTGCGGCAGAAGTCTTGGGTATTGCCTTAGAAGACGTAACCTCAGATCAGCGTCGTCAGGCCAAAGCTGTAAACTTCGGTCTGCTCTACGGCATGTCGGAATTTGGCTTAATTCGTCAGCTTGGGTTTACCCGTGAAGAATCACAAAACTACATCAAGCAATACTTCCAGCGTTATCCGGGCATTTATGAATATATGCAACGTACCCGCCAAGTCGCGCTAGAACAAGGTTTTGTAGAAACTATTTTAGGTCGTCGCCTCTATACGCCAGATATTGCTGCACGTAATATGATGGTACGTAAAGCGGCAGAACGTGCGGCAATTAACGCGCCATTACAAGGCTCTGCAGCTGATATTATTAAAATGGCGATGATTGAAGTCGACAAAATGTTACCGCAAGCGCAAGCCAAAATGTTGCTGCAAGTACACGATGAATTGGTATTTGAAGTCGATGCAGATGCGGCAGATGAACTCGCGCCGAAGTTGGCAGAAGTCATGCAATCTGTGGTGGAAATTTCTGTACCATTGGTGGTGGAAGTCGGAAAAGGCAATAACTGGGATGAAGCGCACTAAAGTCGTTGCGCTCTCTTTTTTCAGCACCTTCCTTCGCCTAGAAGGAGGTCAGGATGCAGGTTATTTGTATTTCTGAAGACTCATTAAGGTCGTCAGCCCAAACTTAAACTACAAAAAAAGGACTCGATTTGAGTCCTTTTTAATGTTTTAGGATAATGCGACTTATAAGCCAGTCAGCAATACAATCGCTACCTGATTCATAATAATTTCAGCGATATATAAAGCCAAAAATGCAATAATTGGCGACAAATCAATCATGCCCATGTTCGGCAATAAACGACGAAATGGTGCTAATAACGGCTCTGCCAACTCTTGAATCACCTCAATATACGGGCCACGAGATTGAGTAAACATCACCACCCAACTCAAAATAATGGTGGCAAAAATCAAATAACGACAGAAACGGATTAAATCCTGAATCATGGTCACAAAAGTCAGAATCAGTAAGTGAATTGGACTATTCGGCATCGCACCATTGAGATACATAACACCAAAAATTTTGACTAGATACAACACCACCAACAAAGCCAAGGCTGCAGAGTTAACTCGACCTTTGCCAACCGTTGGAAAAATACGTCCAAATACATCTACAATTTTGGTGGCTTTAATGGTTGAAAGCACCACAGGGTTATAAGGACTCACCGCTGCCAATTGCATTAAGAAACGGAAGAATACGAGCAAAATCGCTACGTTAATGATAATGCCAAAAATTAGCGCAGAATTTGCACCCATACTTAAACTTTCCTAAAATTTCAATTCATTGTTTTTCAATAATTAAATACTATCACTCAACTCTTGCGCTAATTCTTGACTACGCGTTTTAGCAGCAGCCAATGCCGCCTGAATATTTTGTGAAATTTGCGCATGATCAAACACTTCAATTGCCGCTTGGGTCGTGCCATTTGGTGAAGTTACATTTTTGCGTAATTCTGCAGGTGTATTCGAGCTGGTAATTGCCATTTGTGCTGCACCCAAAGCAGTTTGTAACGTCAGTGCTGTCGCCACTTTTTCATCTAAACCTAAGTTCTTGCCTGCACGAATCATACTTTCCATCAAATAGAAGAAATATGCTGGCCCTGAACCAGATACTGCAGTCACAGCATCAATTTGCGCCTCAGAGTTTACCCAAATAGTTAAACCTGTCGCTGCCAAAACCTGACTTGCCAATTCACGGTCAGTGCTATTGACCTGTTCGGTTGCATACAAACCATGTGCACCTGTTTGCACCAAAGCAGGCGTATTTGGCATTACCCGCACTACACGTTCTGTACGTAATAACTCAGAAATCGTGGCAATTTCTGCGCCCGCAACAATCGAAATCACCAGTTTATCTTCAAACTGACCGTGCAATGGACGCAATACTTGTGCCAAAACCTGTGGTTTGACTGCAAATACCACAATATCTGCATCTGCAATCGCGGCCAAATTATCCTCAGTGACATGCACATCTTTTTCTTTTAATAATTCACGCACTTGTTCTACAGGGTCTGAAACTGTAATACGGGTTGGCGGCAAACCTCTGGCAATCAAACCACCAATCAAGGCTTGCGCCATGTTGCCACCGCCAATGAAACTAATATTACAATTCAATACTGCACTCATGATTCACGCTCTTCGTTGAGTTCTTTGTCGTTAAGAGACTAAATTCGGTTGCCATCCATCTGCGACACAATAGTCCGACTGTGCAAGCCAAAAGCCTTTGGGGCTAAAAACGCCTAGCATAACATTATCTAGGCTTAATATTTGAATTGTATGACGCGTCCACGGAAAAATTTGTGCTTCCTGAATGGCTTTTTTCAGTGGCCATGTGCCCACCCGACCATACAAATGAATTTTTTCACCACCCAAACGTGGCCGTAAAGTTAACGGACGATTCAGCAAAGTTGCAGATAAACCGACTTTGGCTTGTTGCAGTTGATAACAGCCAGACCACACTTGAAAAGTCTGATCTGCCTGCAAACATAACACTTGTTCTTCTGCCTCAAAATGTTCTGCAGCTAAATACTCCGCTTTCGGCAAACGAAATAATTGTTGCTGATAACGCAGATAATAATAATCCTGACAATGTAATGCCGCTTGTGCATCGGCTTTGGCTTGAATCACCTCACGTTGCAAGCGTTCGACCATATCAAAACTTGGGCGATATTGTGCCTGTCCTTTCATCCATGCCGATAATAGCTGACGTTGCCGTGACAAAGACAATTGTTGTAACTGAATTAAATTCAACTGCGAGTCTGTGCCACATGCAGCTAAATCCTGCGCCAAAACTTCTGCCAAAATGTTTTCAGTATCTTGCATCAAGTTTGCAGTACGCGTCACAGCTTGCTGCATTTTAGGAAAACGCTGTTGCACGACAGGCCACAATATTTCTCTTGCCCAAGCTCGGTCATAATGCACATCCTGATTGCTTGGGTCTTGCACATAATCGAGCTTTAATTCAGCACTCCATTGGCAAATCTGCTCACGCGAAATATCCAATAACGGACGCCAAATACTGATGTCATCACGCACATCGACAGCTTGCATGGCAGCAAGTCCTTGCACACCTGCGCCTGAAAACAAACGCAGCAATACGGTTTCTGCCTGATCTTGCTGATGATGCGCCAACACTAGAACTTCGTTGCTATCTAAGTGCTGCATATAGGCCTGATAACGCGCCTGACGTGCCTGGTTTTCTAAATTACCCTCAGACACATTAACTTTTTGCAACACACACGGTACATTTAAATTCTGGCAGGTGGCTTGCACCAATGCACCCCACTCAGCACTTGAGCTTTGCAATTGATGATCAATGTAAATCGCGCGCACTTTTTCAGGACACAAAAATGACAAAAGATGCAGTAGCAGCATGGAATCCATACCGCCACTACATCCGATTAAAAATTTTGTCTGTGCAGGAAAAGCCTGTAATTGACTTAAGACGCTAGACCTAAATTGTCGCTGCCAAACTTCATTAAACGCTGGTAACGTTCTTCGCATCGTTGTGTTGCATCCATCGCTTGCAATTCATCCAAAGCTTCTTTTAACACATTTTTCAGACTGTGCATGACTTGTTCAGGGTTTAAATGCGCACCCTCACCTTCATCAACCACATATTCTACAATACCAATCTTTTGCAGTTTTTCTGCAGTCAATGCCAATGCTTCACTGGCTTGTTCGGCTTTTTCTGCAGTTTTCCACAGAATAGACGCACAGCCTTCTGGCGAAATAACAGAGTAAATACTGTGTGACAACATCACCACACGGTCAGCCACACCAATACCCAACGCACCGCCTGAACCACCTTCGCCCAATACTGTAGCAATTACAGGTACTTTTAAGTTCGACAGTTGTGCCAAGCTGGTCGCAATCGCTTCTGCCTGACCACGTTCCTCTGCACCTACACCTGGGTATGCACCCATCGTATCAACAAAAGTGAAAACTGGCAGATTAAAACGCTCTGCCATATCCATAAGACGCTGTGCCTTACGGTAGCCTTCTGGATTACACATCCCGAAGTTGTGTTGTAATTTTTCGCGGGTACTGCGACCACGATGTTGACCTATCACCATGACAGGCTGACCATCAAAGCGTGCCAATCCACCGATCATTGCACCATCATCACCAAATAAACGATCGCCATGTAAGGCATCAAATTCAGTGAAAATTTCACCCACATAGTCTAGAAATTGCGGACGTTCAGGATGACGTGCAATTTGCACGGTTTTCCATGCTTTAGATTGAGCAGCTTTTTTCATAAGTCGACTGTTATCCCTAAATTAACCAAATCTTAATCGACAAATTGTTCCGACTGAATATTCAATTCAATGTCCCAATTCTTGAATTGCACTTGTTCATCGTGCAATTCAGCGACAAGCAATGGCCATTGTTTGGCATCACCCGACACGCTGAGCTGCCATTGTTGCGCATTGCGGATGCTTAATTCAATGGCAGGAAGCATCGCATCGCTACGACTTGCGTTGACCAAAACTGCAAGGCGAAGCAACAAACTTAAGTAAACAATTTTATTGCCACCCGCTTTCAGTGCTTCTGTTTTCGCGTCTTGGCGCAACTTTCGACGATGGTTGCCGACCAAATGCGAGAGATAGTTTTGGTCAATTTGTGAGAAACCGGGAATGTCCGAATGTTGCAATAAATATGCACCGTGACGATGATAACTGCTGTGACTGATGGCTAAACCAATTTCATGTAGGTACGCAGCACGACGCAATAAGTCACTATCTTCGTTATTTAATTTTAATGATTCTGCCACGCTGTCAAATAAATGTTGCGCAGTTTTCACCACACGTCCAGCCTGTTTCGGGTCTGAGTTATAACGCCCCATCAAGGCCTGTACACTGCGATCACGAATGTCTTCATGCTGGAAACGTCCCAACAAGTCATACATTACGCCTTCACGCAAAGCCCCATCGGAATACACCAGTTTATCGATATCTAATACATCAAATACCGCATATAAAATTGCCAAACCTGCTGGCAAAACTGCTCGACGGTCTTCTTTTAGACCATCAAATTCCATTTCTGATACGTGTTTAAACTTGAGCAAACGGTCTTTGAGTTTTTCTAAACCTTCACGAGTCAGATTTTCCTGCTCATTGCTCCAGCCCATATTTACCGTAATTTGACGACAGGCTTTAATGGTACCGCTCGAACCTGCAACGGTATCCCAACCTGCTTCTTTATAAGTATTGGCAATCGAATACAGTTCTTTACGCGCTGCAACCACTGCTTTTTCAAAACTGCTCTTGCTAATTTCACCATCGGCAAAATAGGTTTTGGTATAGGCCACACAGCCCATTTGTAAAGATTCGGTATGAATTGGCTCAAATTCTTCGCCAATAATCAACTCTGTCGAACCACCGCCAATGTCAATTACCAAACGACGACCACTATTTGCCATCGTGTGCGATACGCCTAAATAAATTAAACGGGCTTCTTCACGCCCTGCAATAATTTCAATAGGTTTAGGCAAAATTTCTGCGGCTTTTTGAATAAACTCATGTCCATTTTTGGCCTGACGCAATGCGTTGGTTGCCACAATACGCAAACGATTTGACTGCACCGCAGTTAAACGTCCCACAAAACGCGCCAAACATGCCAAACCACGTTGTTGAGCAGCTTCGGTCAAATTCTTATTTTCATCTAAACCTGCGGCCAACTGTACTTTTTCTGACATTGATGCCACTTTTTTTACTTCACCATGATCCACTCGTGCAATTGCCAAGTGGAAACTATTCGACCCCATATCGATGGCTGCGAGTAACTCTTCATCAATTAAAAAATCAGACATTCTTCAAACAAACCTAGACAGAATTGTGCCTAGAGTAATTCACATACACCTAATTTAAAAGCCATTTATCAGCACAATTTGACGACTATTTAAATTTTCCGCATATATGACAATTGTGTTACAGAATTCGCATTTTCGTTTAGCGTTATCGTCACGATCAATTGGACAAATTTGTATTTTGAATGGAAAATCCACAGATTCCCCTACTTTGTTCAAGATGGCTATGTAATACTAACTAAAGCTATCTTAAAAATTATTTGGAGCGTAATCCATGTCTGGCAACATCGTAAACACCACTGATGCAAACTTCGAAGCAGATGTTCTTCAATCAGATACTCCTGTATTGGTTGACTTCTGGGCTGGCTGGTGTGCGCCATGTAAAGCAATTGCACCTGTACTTGAAGTACTTGCAGACGAATACCAAGGCAAAGTTAAAATTGTAAAAGTTGATGTAACTTCTTGCGAACAAACTGCAGTGAACTACAACATCCGCAATATTCCAGCATTATTGATGTTCAAAAATGGTGAAGTGGTTGCACAGCAAGTCGGTGCAGCACCTAAATCTAAATTGACTGCATTTATTAACGAAAATATCTAAGTCGATGGATCCATCGTCTATTTATAGAGATGATGAAAAAAATACGCCACGCATTGGCGTATTTTTTTTGCCTACAAATTGACAAGTAGACGTTTCTCTCTTATATTGCATGCTCAGGAAACGCAGGATCTTTCATCCTCTTTCTGAAAAGACACAACACAAAAATGCCGCTCGGCAACAGAAATTGTTTTTCACATTTTTCAATCAAACAATGAATCAGTGCTCTGAATCGTTATTGTGCAAATACAATTGCTTTCATTTTATTGTATGAATGCGGCTAAATGTTGCTCCCTCTCTAACCTGTACCCCAGAATTTTAATTCTATCAGAACCTCTATGAATTTAACCGAACTCAAGAAAAAACCGATTGGCGAACTCATCAAGATTGCCGAGTTTATGGGCCTTGAAGGAATGGCGCGTAACCGCAAGCAAGACATTATTTTTGCCATCTTAAAGCGCCATGCCATGAATGGTGAAGAGATTTTTGGTGATGGCGTTCTAGAAATTCTCTCTGATGGTTTTGGTTTCTTACGCTCAGCTGCAGGTTCATACCTTGCTGGCCCAGATGATATTTATGTCAGCCCTTCGCAAATTCGTCGCTTTAACCTGCGCACGGGTGACACCATTACAGGTACGATTCGTCCACCAAAAGAAGGCGAACGTTATTTTGCTTTGCTCAAAGTCAATCAAATTAACTATGACACCCCTGAAAATTCACGTAATAAAATCTTATTTGAAAACTTAACCCCGCTTTTCCCAACAGAACAGTTGGTGATGGAGTTAGGTAATGGAACAACTGAAGACTTAACTGCACGTGTGGTAGATTTGGTTGCGCCAATTGGTAAAGGTCAGCGTTCAATTATTGTGGCTCCGCCTAAAGCGGGTAAAACCATGTTGCTACAAAACATCGCTCAGTCGATTGTTCGTAACAACCCAGAAGTGTTCTTGATTGTACTTCTCATTGATGAACGCCCTGAAGAAGTGACTGAAATGGAACGCACCGTGCGCGGTGAAGTGATTGCATCAACATTTGATGAGTCACCTGCTCGTCACGTTCAAGTTGCAGAAATGGTCATTGAAAAAGCCAAGCGTTTAGTTGAACATAAAAAAGACGTGGTGATTTTACTGGATTCGATTACCCGTTTGGCACGCGCCTACAACACTGTCGTACCTTCTTCAGGCAAGGTTTTAACAGGTGGTGTTGATGCGCACGCTTTAGAACGTCCAAAACGCTTCTTTGGTGCTGCACGTAATATTGAAGAAGGTGGTTCTCTAACCATTATTTCAACTGCACTGATTGAAACTGGCAGTAAAATGGATGAAGTGATTTACGAAGAGTTTAAAGGTACAGGCAACCAAGAGATTACCTTAGACCGTCGTATTGCAGAAAAACGTGTTTTCCCTGCCATGAACATCAAAAAATCAGGTACACGTCGTGAAGAGCGCTTAATGAGTGAAGATAATTTGCGTAAAGTTTGGATTTTGCGTAAATTGTTACACACTCAAGATGAATTGGCAGCAATGGAATTCTTGCTTGATCGCATGAAAGAAACCAAAACTAATGACGACTTCTTTGATCAAATGAAACGTAAAGCAACCAATTAAACGGCTATAAATATTAGAACACCTAAAAAAGTCATCTTAAAACGATGGCTTTTTTATTTGGTTGACAAAATTTACATAAAGACACAATTGCACGCGGTATATGTAAACTTATTTTTAAGTAAATGATTATAAAAAAATATTTAGTAAAAACCTTTTAGTTTTTAGCCAGTTACCGTGCAACTCTCCAATCTAAAATGCCAAATTAATTGTTATTTTCTGTTAAAAAAGCACGTATTTTTCGCGTTTTTTTGCCTTTTTTTCAATCAACCTAGTAGCAATTCAAAAAGCGCAGTGATAGCATATTCGCAGACCAGTTAGACTGCGCCTGCGTTGTTAGTGCCTAACAAAATTTAGGAATAATAAAAGCATACAACAGACTAACGTCGGTTTTTTTTAATCTCATATTTTAGAGAGTGATGCCATGTTATTCAAAAAAATCGCTATTGCTGCTGCAGTTGCTACTACTTTAGCTTTCGTTGGTTGTGCTAAAAAAACTGAAGAAGCTGCTGCTGACGCTAACGCTGCTGCATCTGAAGCTGTTGTAGCTGCATCTGAAGCTGAAGCTGCTGCTGACGCTGCTGCTGTAGAAGTTGCTTCTGGCGCTGAAGCTGCTGTAGACGCTGCTACTGATGCTGCTGACACTGCTGCTGCTGCTGCAACTGACGCTGCTGATGCTGCTGTAGACGCTGCTGCTGCTGCTTCTGAAGCTGCTGCTCAATAATCGATACGATTATGCAGTACAAAAAGAGAGCCGATGGCTCTCTTTTTTATTTCTGAATATTTTGTCTAAAATTTATTTTACTCAGCACAATATCTCCAAATCGCTCAATCCATCTTTTTCAAGTAGATGATTCAGCATATAAAAGCATTTAACCAAAACACTTAACCCCATTCGGCATTTATTTCGATATAACCTTTTGGTTTCTCATCTCCACGCTCAATTCTTAGGTAGCGTCTTGTTCAGCTCTACAGTGTTTTCATTCATATCCATAGTTTGATTCAAGTCTCCCAATTGCAAGATCAATCACTATGTCTTGCTAAATCACAGCGTCTTTCTAAAATCTCTTATAAAAAGCATAAAAAAAAGCAGATCAATCGATCTGCTCATTTCCCACACGCTGGCGGAATTTCTGCCCTGCGCGGAATGTGACTACACGGCGGGCTGAAATTGGAATTTCTTCGCCTGTTTTCGGGTTGCGACCAGGTCGTTGACGTTTATCACGTAACTCGAAGTTCCCAAACCCTGAAAGTTTAACTTGCTCGCCAGAGATCAGTGCTTGGCTGATCTCATCAAAAAATAACTCGACCATTTGTTTCGCTTCACGGCGGTTTAAACTCGTGAGCTCACTTAAATGATCAGCCATTTCTGCTTTTGTTAATGCTGTCATGAAGCCCTCAATGTCGCTTGGTAAGTGTTTTCCAACACTTGCAGAATGTTATCCATACCAGATTTAATTTCAGCATCTTCAAGTGTACGTGTTGGATGTTGCCATAACAGAGCAAAAGCCAAAGAACGCTTGCCTTGTTCAACACCTTGTCCAGTATACACATCGAATAACCAAGTTGAGTCTAACAGCGCTCCACCCGTTTTTTCAATAAGTTGCTGAATTTCGCTTACATTTATCTTATCACTAATTAAAAGCGCAATATCACGTCTAACCGATGGAAAACGTGATAATTCTGTAAAATTAGATACATAAGTTTGCAAAACTGCTGTTTGATCGAGTTCTGCTACCCAAGCCGTGCCTAAATCCAGCTCATCTTCTAAAGATGGATGTAAACGACCAAAGTAACCAATAGACTGACCATCTACCAAAATTTCAGCAGATTGTCCAGGATGCAACCAAGTACGCTCTGAACGAACATACTCTACCTGCACACGACCTGCAGCTAAAATTTCTTCAATATCGCCTTTAAAATCGAAGAAATCCATAGGCTGAGCTTTAGCATGCCAAGATTCTGCATGTTTAGCACCCACCGCAATCAATGCCAAAGTTGGAATTTGCTTCAAGTCATGAATGCTTGCTGCATGTTGATAATCAAAACGTAAACCCAACTCAAAGAAACGCACACGGTTTTGTTGACGATTCACGTTGTACTGAACGCATGGAATTAAGCTGGATAACAACGTTGAGCGCATTACTGCCAAATCGCTTGAAATTGGATTCGCCAATGCCAACGGATTCACTGCAGGGTTTAATTGTTTTTCCAATTTTGCATCGGCAAAGCTAAAACTAATTGCTTCTTGATAACCTAAAGTCACTGCGGTTTGACGTAATTGCGCAACTTCAAACTGATCTTGGTATTTTGCTAATTGCACATCAATCACTGGCAAACTGATTTGAATGTTGTCATAACCGTGAATACGAGCAACTTCTTCAATTAAGTCTTGGTAAATTGCCATATCAAAACGATGTGATGGTGGTACAACGCTCCACTGACCTTCAGCTTGAACAGTAACTTCGCAGCCTAAACGAGTTAAAGCATCGGCAATAAATGTAGCATCAACGTGATAACCCAAGAGCTGATCGACTTGCGCTTGATTTAACGCAATTGCTTCACGTGTTGGCAATTGTGCTGCTTGTTCTGCCACTGTAATTGGACCAAATTCGCCGCCAGCAAATTCTGCAATCAGTTGTGATGCACGGTTCATCGCCAATAATGGCAATTCAAAATCGACACCACGTTCATAACGCTGTGAGGCATCGGTATGCAAACCATAACGACGTGCACGACCTGCGATATGCAATGGTGCAAAGAAAGCGGATTCAAGGAAAATTTCTGTGGTTTCATCACTTACCGCAGAAGATAAACTACCCATGATGCCCGCCATCGCCAATACTTTTGCGTCATCGGCAATCACCATCACATCATCTTGCAGCTCAACTTCTTGCTCGTTTAACAGCACCAATTTTTCTGCTGCAGTCGCTTGACGAACTTGAATGCCACCTTGAATTTTAGCACCATCAAAAGCGTGCATTGGCTGACCCAATTCAATCAAGACATAGTTGGTAATATCAACCAAAATACTGTGCTGACGGATACCTGAACGTGCCAACGCGCGCTCCATCCACTCAGGTGTAGCGGCTTTGGTATTTACATTTTTAATCACACGACCTAAATAACGTGGGCAGCCTTCCGTCAAACTTTGTACAGTTTTTTCATCCTGAATAGTTGCCGCTACTGCCTGAATGTCAGGTGTATTCACTGGCAATTGGTTAATCACCCCAATTTCACGGGCAATACCACGAATACTGAAACAATCACCACGGTTTGGAGTAATACTGATATCAATGACATGGTCATCTAGATCAAGATATTCACGTACATTCACACCTACAGGTGCATCTGCAGGCAGTTCCAATAAACCATCAAGTTTATCTTCAAGGTCAATTTCTGATGCGCCGCAGAGCATCCCTTGTGATTCCACACCACGCAGTTTGCCTTTTTTGATTTTAAAGTCGCCTGGCAATACCGCACCAATGGTTGCCACAGGTGCTTTCATACCTACACGCACGTTTGGCGCACCACACACAATCTGCAACGGCTCACCTGAACCAATATTTACCGTAGTCACACGTAAACGATCTGCATCTGGATGCTGTTCAACCGTTAAGACTTCACCCACCACAACGCCTGTAAATGGCTTTGCTGCTGGTGACATATCATCAACTTCTAGACCCAGCATCGTGAGTTGATTCGATAAAGTATCGCTGTCAATGGCTGGGTTAACCCACGTGCGTAGCCAATTTTCGCTAATTTTCATACATTCATTTCCTGAATCTCCCCTACCCCCTCTTTAATAAAGAGGGGAATTCCCACACTTCTATTTATTTCGCGTAAGTCCCCCTTTTACAAAGGGGGATTTAGGGGGATTTTTAAAATTTAAAAATAATCTCTTTTCCCTCTCCTAATTTTAGGAAAGGTTGTTTAAAAAGTTTTAAGCAAACTGGCGCAAGAAACGCACATCATTTTGGTAGAACATACGCAAGTCATTGATGCCATAACGCAACATCGCAAAACGCTCTACCCCTAAACCGAAGGCAAAACCTTTATATTTTTCTGGATCAATGCCTGAAGCGCGTAACACATTTGGATGCACCATACCGCAGCCCAAAACTTCCAACCAGCGACCACGTTCATCCATAATATCCACTTCGGCACTTGGCTCTGTGAATGGGAAATAAGATGGACGGAAACGTACTTTTAAGTCTTTTTCAAAGAATTCGTTTAACAGGTTAATTAACAAACCTTTGAGTTCTGCAAAACTGGTATTTTCTGCGACGTATAAGCCTTCAATTTGATGGAACATTGGTGAGTGTGTTTGGTCTGAGTCGCAGCGATACACACGACCTGGACAAACAATACGAATAGGCGGCTGTTGATTTTCCATGGTGCGAATTTGTACGCCCGACGTGTGGGTACGCAATAAATGATTCACATCAAAATAGAAAGTATCGTGCATGGCACGCGCAGGGTGATGTCCTGGAATATTCAACGCTTCAAAGTTGTGATAGTCATCTTCAACTTCTGGGCCCGTTGCCACGGTAAAACCTGCTTTGGTAAAGAATTGGCAAATACGTTCCTGTACCTGCGTAACTGGGTGAATACTGCCGATGCTTTGACCACGACCTGGCAAAGTAATATCAACGGTTTCATTCGCCAGTTTTTGTGCCAAAGCCGCTTGTTGTAATTCAGTTTGACGCGCAGTTAATGCCGCATTGATTGCTTCACGCACAGCATGAATTTGTGCACCAAATTCTTTACGCTGTTCAGGGTCCATTTTACCCAGTGCTTTGGATTGTTCCGCAAGCTGGCTTTTTTTCCCCGTAAATTGCACTCGCACCTGGTCGAGTGTAGCAAGGTCCTCTGCTGCTGCAATTGCAGCGAGCGCTTCATTGGTCAGGGCTTCCAGTGACATAGTAACTCTCAAAAGCAACAATTTAGAAATAATTTAAAAACCCCGTATTCTAACAGTTTTTAGTCGCTTTGATGAAGCTTCGATGTAATGAAAATTAGATTAGCATCTTGAAATACAAAAAGTATAAGATAAAGCCAATCACCACGAGATCTCAACATTATGGCGCTCGATCAGATTTGGAAACAGCAACTTGCCCTTGTGACTTATGGCAATGAATATTTGGCTCAAGATTTAAGTTTTAATCATTGGCTCAAGCATCAAGTGTTTAACCAGCATCAAATTCAGTTTCGTGATTTATTGTCACAACATTTACTGGCACAACACTTTCAAATCTGGTTAGAGCATCTTAAACAACAAGGTGTGCGACGTTTAAGCCTACATCAGGCAAGTATTTTAAATGATGAAAAAAACCCCAATCCAAATGTAGAGTTATTGCCTTTTGCACACTTTATTGTGAGTCACGAGGCACAGCACAAATCTGCTTGGATTTTCGGAAAAGAGCTTGCAGAATGGTATACCGCAGAACAAGATTATATGGCGCCTGTTTCCCAACAGAGCGAGCTACGTCAAGAAGTCATGTGGCGTTATCAATTAAATCACAAACTTGCCAGACAGCTCGATACAGATTTTGCCTCTCCAAACTGGGATGAAATTGATCGCTTTATTCGCTCCGAGTTATTTTTAAATCCTTGTGCTACAGAGTTTGTTGAACCAGAGCAAAGCGCTAAACCTTATTTCGGTGTAGATCTTACTCAAAACGCAACTGAAAGCATGTACCCAACTTTGGCGTTAATTCCCGCAGACTACCCTGCTGCCTATGCACATCAGATGCTGTATCGTTTAGATGCACTGGATCAATTCATCCAGAATAAAATCCAGCATCCTTATCATGCCGATGGCACAGAACTTGAACCAAGCGAACAACTCAATTTACGTCATTTTTCTCAGAAACTTGAAGATTTACACGCCAAATTTATCACTAAGGTGGCAAACCATTATAAGACCGCACAGCTCACGCCAGTGCAAACACCTGATCCTTTTGAATCAACGCCTAGCCAAGTACAAAACATCGCTTCACCACAAATACCAACACCTGCAGCTACGCATAAAGTAGGCACATCTGCCGTGATTAAACTGATTTTAATGACTGTGGTTATTTGTGCAGCTGCCTATTATTTTGGTTTATAAGCTTAGGGGCTGTTGACAATTCGTCTATGTTTGCGACAACGCATATTTTTTAGCTGATATAAGGCATGGGACAGGAAATTTAGTCATTCTAAATGACCGGCACATAACGCAATAGCAGCAAAAAATATGCTTGTCCTTCGCTGCGCCTTCCGCTGCAAACAAAGCAGTGCTTGTTTTTGCTCAGGCTGTGGCTAAAAATTTCTCAGATTGAGTTATGAAACTTGGCAGAGACCCTAAATTTCAGGCATAAAAAAAGACCGCAAATGCGGTCTTTCTTTTAAGTCATAAAGACTTATGCAGCTAATGCATCTTTAGCTTTTGTAGCTAAAGCAGCAAATGCAACTGCGTCATGCATAGCGATGTCAGCAAGTACGCGACGGTCGATAATCACTTGTGCTTTTTTCAAGCCAGCGATCATACGGCTGTACGATAAACCATTTTGACGAGCGCCCGCATTGATACGCGCAATCCATAAAGCACGGAATTGACGTTTCTTTTGACGACGGTCACGGTAAGCGTATTGACCTGCTTTGATTACCGCTTGGAACGCTACGCGATATACGCGTGAACGAGCACCATAGTAACCTTTAGCACGAGCAAGAATTTTTTTATGACGGCGATGAGCCTGTACACCACGTTTTACACGAGCCATTTATAATCTCCTTAGATGTATGGGCACATAGCACGAACAGCAGCAACGTCACTCACGTGAACCATTACACAGCCGCGCAATTGACGGATACGTTTAGCAGATTTTTTGGTCAAAATGTGGCGTTTGAACGCTTGTTTACGCTTGAAACCGTTAGCAGTCGCTTTGAAACGTTTAGCTGCACCACGGCGAGTTTTTAACTTAGCCATAACAACCTCTTTAAACACCTGTTCGGCACGTCTGCACCATTGCAAAAACGACCTGCAGGTAAGGGAGCGAGTATTCTAAAGCATCTTTGCTTAAAACAAAAGCATATTGGCTAAATAAAAAATGATCATTACCTCACTCATTTGCCGTAATTCAACTCAGGAAAAAATACTGGAATTGTGAACACCCACTACAATTCAAAATAAAGCTAAAGCTCTGTCAAAAATTGTGCAGATCAACACCCTAAAAACTTGCAATAAGTTGCGGATTACCCTTGCGATTATCCACAATTCCATCAATACTTCGCCTCGTCTTGTGTGAGATAAAAAAGACCGTAATATGATGAAAACATCTTTATATATAACTCTATTGCTTGGACTCAGTGCGACGCATCTTTTTGCAAAACCACCGCAGCAGAAATCGACACCAAAAGCCACACTCGAAGTACAAAAAAGTGCTGCCTTGCCTGCTCATCTCACCACACGCTTAGCATGGCGCAAGTTTCCACAACCCAAATATAAAAATGAAGATTTAAATCAACAAAACCGAGCTGCAATTGTGCGTATTTATGCAGATGAAACCGGCAAAATCAGTCAAGCCACTATTCAAGAAAGTACAGGGCTGAAAAAATTAGATGATGCCTTATTACAAGCGGTTCGCACTGCTGAAATTCAACCGACCTATGTAGAAGATACTGCCGTACCGACCATTGGTTTTCAAAGCTTTAATTTAAGATTTCAGGATAACCAACACGAAAATTGCCAGTTTAATTTTCAATCTAAACAATGGTTAGCACAGCGACATCAGCAAAAAGTTCAATTTAAGTATCGTCATCAACCACAATTAAACCTAAGTGCGGAAGATTTAAAAAATCACTCACGCAAGTTAAAGTTTCAACTCAAAGTGAATAAGCATGGCGAAGTGAAACGTGTGAAATTGACACAAGGTTCGGGACAATACGCGCTTGATCAACAAGTTTTAGCTGCAGTGAAAGCTGCTCAAGTAGATGTACCGCGTCAATTTTGGCTGTATAAAAAGTCAAAATTAAAAGATGAAATTTATTTTGATTTAAACACGTGTGGTACACAAGAACAGTCATAAGTGTACATGGGGACAGTAAAGCGGTGGTTGGCTTAAACCCATGTATAAACAAAATAAATAAACAGATAACGCCCGATTTTGGCTAGACTCACCATCAACACAAAACGGGCAAAATGTTCTTTCATTAAACCTGCAATCAGCGTAATTGGATCACCAATAATCGGCACCCAACTGAGCAGTAAAGACCAAAACCCATATTTGGCGTAGGTGTGCTGTGCTTTTTCTAATTGTGTAGCCGAAACAGGAAACCACTTTTTATCTTTATAATGTTCGATCTTGAGTCCCAAATACCAGTTCACACAAGAACCTAAAATATTGCCTAGACTGGCAATGCTAATCAGCCAAATGGGTGCATAGCTGCCTTCATATAACAGCCCCAACAACACAGCTTCGGACTGTAAAGGCAATAAAGTTGCCGCACCACATGCAGATAAAAATAAACCAAACAGCGTCCAAAGCATAGACGATTTAAAGCCCTAAAGCCTGCTTGGTTTTACGATATTCCCAGTTCGCCCAAACAATACTAAGCAAAATAAGTGCCGCACGTGCCCATGCATAACGCTGAGTAACAGGCTCAATCGCAGCACGTAAAACCTGTTGATCTGTGCTATTTAAAGCCACAATCATATTCTGCACATGAAATGCTTCGATCACAAATAAGATCAAGCAAGACACAATGCCCAAAATAATGCTCCAATACACTTTGACATTTTGCTCAACAATCTTGGTAAAGTTTAAAAAAAATTCTTGCATAGCTCATCCAATAAAAAAGCCACCTGAAAAAGTGAGGTATCAGGTGGCTGGCATCTTAGCATAAAAGTAGATTTAAACTTGAATCGCGAGTGCTTTCTGCACTGCAGGGCGCGCAGTCAGCCGTGTAATATAGTCTTGTACATACGGATAATCTTCCAGCGAAATATTTTGCCAGTCATGACGTAACGCCCACGGCAAAATAGCCATATCAGCAATTGAATATTCGCCCGCCACGTACTTTTGCCCCATCAACTGCTTATTTAACACGCCATACAAACGCTTGGATTCATTGATATAGCGTTCAATCGCATAAGGAATTTTCTCTGGTGCATAACGGCTAAAATGATGATTCTGTCCTAACATTGGACCAAAACCACCCATTTGCCACATGAGCCACTGCTCTACTTCAACACGCTCCTGTTCATCGGTAGGATAAAACATGCCAGTTTTGCGCCCTAGATATTGCAAAATTGCACCCGACTCAAACACAGAGATTGGCTCACCACGCGGACCGTTCTGATCGACAATTGCAGGAATTTTATTATTGGGCGAAATTTTTAAAAAATCTGGCTGAAATTGATCATCTTCTGAAATATTGATGGGGAAAATTTGATATTCCAAACCCATTTCTTCAAGTGCAATACTAATTTTATGACCGTTGGGGGTGCCCCAATAATAAAGATCAATCATGTTTTATCCTTCATTACTTTTTTTGCTTTTTGACCAGCGTTCTTCTACTGCGGTTTTAGTTATAGCATGTTTTTAAGCGTTTGTTGCGTGTCGCTGCGTAGAGTTTTTTTATCGAATGGCATATCTCATAAACATGAAACATAGATGCTCACTTTCATCACGCAAAAAAAAGCACCGCCAAGGTGCAGTGCTTCTTTTGTTCAAGATGGGATTACTTTTTCTTTTTAGGACCAAGCAACATACCCATTTGACGACCTTCCATTTTTGGTGCTTGTTCAACTACACCATATTCAATTACATCTGCTTCAACTTTTTGCAATTGAGCCAAACCTAACTGTTGGTGAGCCATTTCACGACCACGGAAGCGTAAAGTGATTTTTACCTTGTTCCCTTCTTCAAGGAATTTGATAATTGCACGTAATTTTACGTTGTAATCACCAACATCAGTCGCAGGGCGGAGCTTGATTTCTTTCACCTGTACTTGATGCTGTTTTTTCTTCGCTTCTTTCTGCTTTTGCTTTAGATCAAACAAATGCTTGTTAAAGTCCATGATTTTGCACACCGGTGGTTCGGCATTTGCCACAATTTCCACCAAGTCAAGGTCAACGCTTTCTGCTGCGCGTAATGCATCAGCCAAGCTTACAATACCTTTTTGCTCACCATTTTCGTCTACAAGACGGACTTCTTTTGCACGAATTTCATCATTCAAAGCAGGACGGTTAGATTTTCCGCCCTGTTGATTACGGTCAGGCTGTTTAATCGCTGTTACTCCACAATATACCGGCCGCGTTCTGCGACGGCTGTTTTCACTAGGTCAATGAAAGCATCAATTGACATAGTACCCAAATTTGTTCCTGAGCGAGTACGGACGTTTACCGTTCCTTCTTCCACTTCACGGTCCCCAAGTACCAGTAAGTATGGAATACGCTCTAATGTACGCTCACGAATCTTAAAGCCGATTTTCTCATTTCTCAAGTCAGAAATAGCACGAATACCGTTTTCTTTAAGTTTTGCGACGACCTGTTCACTTGCAGCAGCTTGTGAATCGGTAATATTCATGACACAAGCTTGCACTGGCGCTAACCATGGTGGCATAAAGCCTGCATAGTGCTCAATAAGTATACCAATAAATCGTTCAAAGCTGCCAAGAATTGCGCGGTGCAACATTACAGGCTGATCACGATCATTGTCTTCAGTGACATAAGATGCCTCTAAACGCTCAGGCAAGTTAAAGTCACACTGAATTGTACCACATTGCCACACACGACCTAAGCAGTCTTTCAGTGAGAATTCAATTTTCGGGCCGTAGAACGCACCTTCACCCGGTTGTAACTCCCATTCCAGACCTGCAGCATCCAAGGCATCAGCCAAAGATTTTTCTGCCATATCCCAAAGTGCATCATCTCCCACACGTTTTTCAGGACGTGTAGACAGTTTCATTTGCACCTCTTCAAAACCGAAATCTTTATAAACATCTAAAGTCAGTTTGATGAAGTCTGCAACTTCTGGCCCAATTTGTTCTTTGGTACAGAAAATGTGGGCATCGTCTTGAGTAAAGCCACGTACGCGCATAATGCCGTGCAGTGAACCTGATGGCTCGTTACGGTGACATGAACCAAATTCTGCCAAACGAATTGGCAAATCACGATATGACTTTAGCCCTTGGTTAAAGACTTGTACGTGACATGGGCAGTTCATTGGTTTTACTGCATAGTTACGGTTTTCAGAATGGGTGGTAAACATATTGTCTGCGTAGTTGGCAGCATGTCCTGATTTTTCCCATAGCGTGAAATCGACCACTTGCGGGGTACGAATTTCTAGGTAACCGTTGTCTTGTTGTACTTTACGCATGTATTGCTCAAGTACTTGGTAAATCGTCCAACCATTTGGATGCCAAAACACCATGCCCGGCGCTTCTTCCTGCATGTGGAACAAGTCCAAAGCTTTACCAATTTTACGGTGGTCACGCTTTTCTGCTTCTTCAATACGTTTGATATACGCCGCGAGCTGCTTTTTGTCTGCCCAAGCCGTACCATAAATACGTTGTAACTGTTCGTTTTTCGCATCACCGCGCCAGTAAGCGCCAGAAATTTTGGTGAGTTTGAACGACTTTAAGAATTTAGTGTTTGGAACGTGTGGACCACGGCACATATCCAAATAGTCTTGATGATAGTACAAACCCATTTGAGTTTCGTTTGGCATGTCTGCAATCAAACGTAATTTATATTCTTCGCCACGCGCTGTGAATTCTGCAATTACTTCATCACGCGGGGTCATTTTTTTCACAACATCATAATCTTGGTCGATGAGCTTTTTCATACGCTCTTCGATTGCTGCCAAATCATCTAACGTAAATGGACGAGGCATCCAGATATCATAGTAGAAACCTTCTTCAATGACAGGGCCAATCACCATTTTCGCTTCAGGAAAAAGCTGTTTTACCGCATGCCCCACCAAGTGCGCACATGAGTGACGGATAATCTCTACGCCTTCTTCATCTTTAGGCGTAATAATTTGTAGGGTTGCGTCTTCGGTAATTAAATCGCAGGCATCGACCAAACGATCATTCACACGTCCAGCAACTGTATTTTTGGCAAGACCCGGACCGATGCTTTGAGCAACTTCCATCACAGATACGGCTTGATCAAACTGTTTTTGATCGCCATTTGGCAAAGTGATAATAGGCATAGATAAAAATCCTTAAGGAGTGATGCCCCGTACCATGGAGCATATCACCGCGAGATTATGATTAAGGGAGACCCTCAAAAGATAAAAACGGTGTATAAATAAAAAGCGCCTTAAATTTTACACGGCTTGCGTACAGGTTTAAACCTTTGTGTACTAAAAAAGCCAAAGAATCGGCATTTCAGCTGTTTTTATTCCCTAAAGGTTGCCCACGGCGTGAATTGTCCATGTTGATAGGCATACACCGCTTCAAACTGTGGCAACACCGCCTCACTCTGTTGCGGGCGTAAAAATACATAATCATCTATTTGGATGCGATGCTGTTTGGGTACTTGAATCAACTCTTGATTGCTACTGCGTCCGTATAAAGCATGTGGATGACTGCTCTCAGGATAAACATAATCTGCCATCCAATAGCCACCATAAACAAAAACGGCTTGATTGGATTGTGGCAAATAGGACTGCAAACGATCTAAGCCTGGCACTTGTACCGCAGCCAATACCTTTAAAACAGGTGTTGCAATCCACAAAGCCGATTGCAAATCTGACAAGATTTTTAAATCAAAATCACTGGGTTTAAGCAACATCGAACCAAAAGCCAGATCATTACATTCACTGTGCTGACAATGCTGCATAAATGTCAGGCTACCACCACCGTTAAAACACAAGTCATCCTGCCACAACTTTGGAAAATGATGCTGAATCAGTTGTTTATAATTTCTATATTGCTGCTGTGAGTGTTGATAGGCTTTGGCTTGTGCATGAAATACATTTGGTAATTTCACCACATGCGCATCGTACCCCATCAAACCTGACAGTTTTAAATGTTGTGGATGCTGCTGAATCAATTCCAGCATTTGCATAAATCCAGCATGATCTTGCGCCCCACCACGATGCAAACCGATATCAATTTCAAGATTAATATTCAAACAAAGCTGGCGTTGTTGTGCCAAATGTAAATACTGTTGTAAACGTGCAGGTTGATCAACCAACCATTGTAAATGCAATTGGATATTCTCAGCAGACGCCATCACCTGCTGATAAAAAGCATCTACCGCACGTATTGGCATTGGCTTGCCAAACAGTACATCTGCTTGTGGAAAGTGCTGCATCACTTCATACAAATGTGGCAGATGAAACAACATAAAACGCTGCGTATTCAGACTTTGGCTTGCGTGTTGCAATATCTCCAAACACGCTAGCGATTTCACCACCAGTCGTGGTTGCAACCGTGCAGGCAAATGGGCTGCAACATAATCCAAGTTATGCTGAAAACGTGCCATATCCACAATCAGTTGCGGTGTTCCTGTACCCTGTTGCTGCAAACTGTGGGTGAGTTGCTGAAAATAATCACTTTGCATGTCACGCTCCCTAATTGAATGCTCTTATTTTGCGATTGCTTGAGTTGTTTATTGAACATCACGCTGCACTCAAACTTGGAATCGTGAAAATTTGTCTTAAATATGGATTAATCCATTTTTGCTGTGGATCAAGCTGCTCACGAAGTTGCATAAAATCATCCCATTTTGGATATAACTCACGTAATTGATCCGCTTGCATACTGTGCAATTTGCCCCAATGTGGACGTCCCTGATATTTTTGTAAAATCGGTTCGACCCATTTAAAAATATGTTGGCAATCTTGTTTATAAAATTGGTGGATTGAAATAGACACCGAATCCCGTCCATAAAAAGGACTCAGCCAAATATCATCGCCTTTGACATAGCGAAACTCGATTGGGAAAAACATGGCGACACGCTGTTGTTTCAAAACCGCCAATAATTCTTCTAAACACGCCAAACCTTGCTCGGCAGGCAATTGGTATTCCATTTCGTTAAATTTGGTATTGCGTGGCGTTGGGAAAATTTGACTCGACCAATCGACATGAGTACTCGGTTTGATAAACACGCCCAACAAAGATTGTAAATACGGATTTAACTGTGGAAAAACACGGGTTATTTCCGAACAAAAATTTAATAAACTGTCTTCTGATAACCAATGTTGCGGACGAGGATCCGTCAATCCTCGGCTCTCATCTAAGGTTTTTAAAATCACCTGATCACTGTGTAAAAATGCCCAAAACTCAATATGGCGATGTTGATGCTTCCAACGGTCTATATATTGATAAATATCACTCAAGGCACATAAACGTAGCTGCTCTTTGAGTTTATAGCGCGAACGGTTTTGTAAAGTGATTTTGGTCATCACCCCAAAACTGCCCAGCGCGACCCGACCTGCCTGAAAAATTTCAGCATTGTGTTCAGGTGAACATTGCAACACCTCACCCTCTGCTGTGAGCAGTTCAAAATCAGTCACCAAAGCCGATAGACAAGGTAAATCCACACCTGTGCCATGTGTTCCTGTTGCAACCACACCTGCCAAACTCTGATGATCAATATCGCCCTGATTTTGCAGCGCCTGATGAATCGGAGCTAGACATTCACCCAGTTTGTACAGCCGAGTCCCTGCATGTAAGGTGCATTGCTGCTTTTGTGCATTAAATTGATGCACCCCCTGAATATGATCTAAATTCACCATCACATCATCGGTTGTGGCTAAGGGGCTAAAGGAATGCCCTGCTCCGACCATTCTAATTTTGTCGTGCTTTCGCACAATTTTTTTCAGTTCATCTACATTTTTCGGCTGTAAAAAGTCTGGATAGGCTGTTTGCTTTCCAGACCAGTTACTCCAACGCTGTTTCATAATCCTTCCTTTTTCTGCGTGGCATTTATTTTTATTGCAGTTTGTTTTGCGTTACTTTTTAAAGTACCGCATTAAAAAAATAGAGACACATGGATGAGATAAATGACCTCTCTATCCATATTGATTTAGATTAACCTCCTGACTAGTACATGATTTAGAATATGTTTCACATGGAACAATGTATAAAAAAACTACAATTCATTTAGCGCATTAGCTTTCAAACTGTCACGATATGTTCTTTTTTCTAATTCATCCAAAGGTACAGCGGGCGGTAATAACGATGCTGTATCGCGTTGTGGAATAGGCAAATTCAATTGCTCTGCGAAATATTGAAATTTAGTTTGCAACGCTGCCAAAGTCCACTGTCCATATAAAGTGTGACCACCTTCATAGGCTTGTTGTTGATATTCCTCGAAGGTGGTCACATAGCCCATATAATCATTGCAATATGAAGCCAACCATACTTTTTGAGTCGATTCCAATTCTTGTTGTACGGTTACTTTGAGCCGCTTAGCTGCAACAGTAGTAATTTCCCCAGGACAGCACAGCAAGGTTAAGTCGCCAATTTTAATTAATTGTAATGGCACTACATTCGGTACCAACAAGCTATGATCAATTGCGCCTACACTGGCCTGCTTGTTCATTTCTGCAATCAGTTTGTCTAAAAATTTAGGATAATGATTCAGTGGCTTGCCAAAAATGGTTTTAGAACCACATTCCAGCACAATATCTTTGGGGCCTTGTGAGGCATATAGCTGTTGATAATAGCTATAATCTGCGGCTTGAGGATTACTCAACTTTTTCTTTTTCACTCGCTGCGCTAACCATTGCATACCTTTAAAAATCGGTTGTGCCACACCTGCACCATCTACAGGTGTTCCTGCAAAAAATGCTGCACCATGACAGGCTGCACTGGTTTTTGCATCTGTTTGCCCCATCGCAAATTCAACTGGAATTTCAATATTGCTTAAATCGACATAATGGCACACAGTATCTAAAGCTCCCATTAACGGCGTACCTCTATGTGCCAAAGCTTTCAGTGCCAATTCACTTTGATAGCGACCATTTTGCTGTGTATATTCGTATTCTTTTTCATCGCGCATTGCAGCACGTACCTGTGACTGCTCAGGGCCATGATAATGTGGAGAAACATCACCCGCTGCGGCTTGGGCAAAAATTGCCACAGGATTTTTGACCCCACGTTGTTGCAGTGCACGCTCGGTACAAAGTGCGGCATAACCTTTGTTATCACCATCATGAGCGCTTAAACGACTGCTTAAACAGGTAGCATGCACCCCAAATAAAGAAAAAACTGCCTGTAAATTACCTTCGCGATAAAAACCAAGCAATTGCATATCACGATCTAAGGCCAAATGTGCCTGTTCCAGCGTTCTACGAGATACATCAGGATTACGGTTATACGCTGTTAAAGAGCGATTCCATGCCACTGGCGTTTCTTCTGCAAAACGACCATTGCTCATATAAATATCGGTTTTTTCTGGGTCGCCAAAGCTTTGAGCACACTGCCCACAATCGCATCGACCACTGCATTTAAATGTTCAGGCACAAAACCAGGTGTGGGCATATTGTACAACGCTTCATGTGCACAACCACCAGGTGCAGAATGAGTATGCGTTGCCATCAATACCAAACGCTGCGGCTGAAAACGCTCCCCCAGTTTACGCTGTAAACGCTGTATCGCTAAATGACGCATGGCATAGGTCACACACCCCATATCCAGACAGCAAAAAATTAATAAGTCATTGTCTAAGGTTTGAATACAAATACTGCGGGCAAATAAAGCTGTTCGTTGTTCATAGGCACGATGTTTCCAGTTGCCATAACCAAACATGGCAAGCCCTTTTGGCTGAATATGAATTTCCTGTTTATCCCAACCCACCAAATACATTGCAATCGTATTCCTTTTCATCTATACAATCAGTCATGACGCTGATCAACGCCATTAAACAAAATTGCATCACGGCAAATAAGGGTCAAAGCGACAATGGCATGGGGGGATAATCGGACTTATGTCAGCAACTTCAAACTACTTGCTGCAGCACGTGCCGCCTGCCTTATTGTCAGGTCTGATTCATTACGCCAAAGAACAACAGATCCCCTATCAACCATGGTTTCAGGGAATTTCTCAAGATCTTGATCAAATCGTCCAAGGCAATGGTTTTGTTTCATTTCAAGATATTTGCAAAGTGGTGACACGCGCCCTGCAAGACACTCAATGTGCACATTTAGGCTTAGAAATTGGACGTGACAAGGGGCTGATTTCCATGGGCATGCTCGGTTTTGCCATGGTGTCCAGTCAAAATGTTGTAGAAGCCTTACAGACAGGACTGCAGTACCATCCCATTTCAGGCAGTGTGATGGATTTGGAGTACGATTTTTCCTCGACCTCTCCTACACTGGTGATGAAAGAGCGTTATCCCACGGGGAACTTACTGCGCTTTTTTTGCGATGAAGTCCTCTCCAGTATTGTTAGCTGCTTAGACGTCATGCTTGGCAATCATCAAGATTTGGTCGAAGTGCATTTTAGTTTTGCCCAACCCGACTATTTAGAGGCTTATCAGGTGCATTATCAATGTCCTCTGCACTTTTCATCATACATGAATGCTTTGGTGTTCCGACCAGAGATTTTAGGACGCCAAATTAAAACCTCTAGTGCCGCCAATTACAGCACCGCCCTGCGTGTCTGCCAACAAGCGTATCAGGATATGCAGGCGATTAATCAACAGCAATATGCACACGTGTTGAGTTATCTAATCGAACAGCATTTACCTCAGCACTTTGATATGCACCAAGCGGCACAACATTTTCAAATGAGCGAAAGACATTTACGCAGACAATTACTTGCCGAAGGCTGCAACTTCCAAAACCTGCGCCAACACGTTTTGGAAAATAAAGCTAAACAACTGCTACAACAGCCTTTGAGCATGACTGAAATTAGCCAACAACTTGGCTTTAGTGAATTACGCGAATTTCGACGTGCATTTAAGCGTTGGACAGGTCTCAGCCCATCACTCTATAAAAGCCAAATGACAGAATAAGTTAATATTTTCCAATAAGCTACTATTTTTATTGAATAAAAAATAGCTGCTAAATTTTACTTAAACTATTTTTTAAATGTACTTACAAGCGATTCAAAACAAAAACAACAGATTTTCGACTAAAGCATAACTGCAAAGCTGCCATAAAATCCCTATCTTTTTAAGTTGGATAAAATAACGACACATATTATGGAGAATAACAATGGTCAGCGCATACGATGAATTACCGCGTACCCCTGCGAACTTTGTCGCCTTGTCCCCGTTACGTTACTTAGAACGGGCAGCTTATATTTACCCGCACCAAAACGCGATTATTCACGGTTCACGTCAAATTACCTGGCGCGAAACTTATTTGCGCTGCTGCCAATTTGCACATCAACTTCAAAATTTAGGCATCAGCAAAAATGACACTGTTTCGGTGCTGCTTCCGAATGTTCCTGCCATGCTAGAAGCACACTTTGCTGTGCCAATGGCGGGTGCAGTGCTGAACACACTAAACACTCGTTTAGATGCCAAAACACTGGCGTTTATGCTCGATCATGCAGAATCCAAAGTGCTTTTGGTTGACCCTGAATTTGCGGCTTTGGCACAAGAAGCCTTAGCGATGGTCAATCATGAAATTTACGTGATTGATGTCAACGATGCAGAATATGAGCATGCTGCCAATGCCCTTAGCATCGGACAGATTGAATACGAAACTTGGCTGGCTGCAGGTGACCCAAATTTTGAATGGCATTTGCCACAAGATGAATGGGATGCAATTAGCCTGAACTATACGTCTGGCACGACAGGCAACCCGAAAGGCGTGGTCTATCATCATCGCGGTGCCTACATTAATGCAGCCAGTAATATTATTGCCTGCGGGATGACCCCACGTGCAACCTACCTATGGACACTGCCCCTATTCCACTGTAATGGCTGGTGCTTTGCATGGACGATGGCAGCCAACGGTGGCACCAATATCTGCTTACGTAAAGTCGACCCTGAACTGATTTTTAAATTAATTGCAGAGCACAAAGTCGATTATTTCTGCGGTGCGCCAATTGTCTTGTCGATGCTCATCAACACCCCTGAGGAGAAAAAGACTCAGTTTGATCACCGTGTTGAAGTGATGGTTGCGGGTGCTGCACCGCCAGCAGCAATTATTGAAGGTATGCGCAATATTGGCATTAACGTAACTCACGTTTATGGCTTAACTGAAACCTATGGCCCATCTGCGCTGTGTGCTTCTCAAGCAGGCTGGAGCGACCTATCCATTCAAGAACAAGCACAATTACATTCGCGTCAAGGCGTGCCTTATCCGCTGCAAGATGGCATGAAAGTTTTAGACCCAGAAACCATGCAACCTGTACCAAAAGACGGCAAAACCATGGGCGAAATTATGTTCCGTGGCAATATCGTGATGAAAGGTTATTTGAAAAACCCAGAAGCCACCGCAGAAGCATTTGCAGGTGGCTGGTTCCATACGGGCGATTTAGCTGTCTGCCAACCCGATGGCTACGCCAAAATTACTGACCGCTCTAAAGATGTGATTATTTCAGGTGGTGAAAATATTTCTTCACTCGAAGTGGAAGAGGTGTTGTATCAACATCCTGCAATTTTGACTGCTGCAGTGGTGGCAAAACCAGATCCACGTTGGCAGGAAGTCCCGTGTGCCTTTATTGAACTGAAAGAAGGCAAGCAGGTCAGCCCTGAAGAAATTATTGCCTATTGCAGTCAACATTTGGCGCGTTTTAAAGTACCAAAGGATGTGGTGATTACTGAAATTCCAAAAACATCGACAGGTAAATTACAAAAATTTGTACTGCGTGAATGGGCCAAAGAGCGTTCAGTCGGTGAGTTCGGCTAAAATTTGAAAATCCTTACACATAAAAGACAATAAAAAACGACTCGTTATGAGTCGTTTTTTATTGCAATCAGACAAGCTCGCGTTTGATCACTTGGTTCTCTGATAGCTTAGTTTTCTGACAGCAAAGCCACTTGCTGCACATAGTTAAACAACTTGAGCTTAGATGCTTCAAGTTCTTCCGCAGACACTTCCTGTTTCATATCACGGTGGATACGCAACACATGCTGACGCAGCGTATGACGCTCAGCTGCTTTATAGGTTTTACTAAAATCATTAATCACAGGGTCGCCGTCTTTAATAATTCGCTCTACCCAACGCTGTAACTGTGCGGTTTTTTTCGCACCTTGCTGCGGCGTCAAATAAGACAAAATTACGCTTTCATCTTCATTACGCAACAATTTACCAATACGCTGACACTGACGACGACGTGCTTCATGTGAAGTAATACTTTGCAATTCCAGTAAAGCATCAATTAAACGCTCTTCTACTGGAAGTTTTTGAATTTGTTTAGTACTTAACTGCGCCAATTGTTCGCCAAGCGCGGCCATACGTTGTACGGCTTTTTTCTGTTCGGTTTTACTTGCACGCCCTTCTAAAGATTCAAAGTCATCTTCGGTAAAACGTTGCGGTCGACGTGCCACGATTAATCTGCCTCGTAAAATTTTGCTGCAAACAGTGCTTGAATATCAGATAAAGCTTTTTCTTCATCTGCACCATCAATCACCAAGCGTAAAGTAGTTCCCTTGCCTGCACCTAACATGAGCAAGGACATAATATTTTTGGCATCAACCAATTTGTCGCCTTTACCAATTTGGATTGACGAACGGAATTTGGTGGTCACTTCAATCAGTTTCCCAGATGCCCGTGCATGTAAACCTAGTTTATTAATTACGTCAACAGTTGTGTCAATCATGACCAGTGCTTCATTTCTCGGTGTAAGACTTGAATAGACCATTTTGCCTCAAGTGCTTTTTTTAGTCTATCAACGATATAAACGGAACGGTGTTGCCCACCCGTACAGCCAATTGAAATGGTAATGTAGTGACGATGCCCTTCGGCAAAGGCTGGCAACCATTTTTCTAAAAACTGCTGAATGTCCTGAAACATTTCATGCGTTTGTGAACTTTGTTGCAAAAATTCCTGCACAGGGGCATCTAAGCCTGAATATTTCCTGAGCTCCAAATCCCAATGTGGATTGGGCAAATGACGCACATCAAACACATAATCGGCATCTAAGGGGATTCCGTGCTTATAGCCAAAGGATTGTAAAATTACAATCAATTTGTCAGTTTGCCCAAGCTTAGACAACAACACATGTTTTAAATCATGCACGCTTTTGTCAGTGGTATCAATATGAACCGTAGAGCGGAACTGAATCGGCATCAACAAGTTTTTTTCTTCTTGAATACATTCATTCAAGCTTTTAAAACGGCTAGAGAGTGGATGCGGACGGCGTGATGCGCTAAAACGGGCAATCAATTCCTGATCTTGCGTGGTCAGATAAATAATATCGACTGAACCATGCTTTTGCAGTTGCTCAAATACCAAATCAAACTCTTGCAAGTCGGCACGGGTACTGCGTACATCTACCCCCAATGCCAACTGTTCCAAGTTATTTTCCTGATCCAGTTTATCCACAATTTCGGGGAGCAATGCCAAAGGTAAATTATCAATACAGTAATAACCCAAATCTTCCAACACTTGTAATGCCGAAGATTTTCCTGAACCCGATTGACCTGTCACGATCAAAATACGTTTCATGGCATGCAACCCTTCTATTGCCAGCTATGCAGAATGTTTGACCTGCAAATTATCAATTAAACGTGTATTGCCCAATTTTGCTGCAACGAACAACACCAGATCTTCACTAAATGCTTCAATTTTCTGCAATTCTGTTGTACGCGCCTCTACATAGTCCACAACAAAGCCTGCTGCTGTCAATGTTGCTTTAATATTCGCTAACACTTGTGACAAAGTTTCACCTTGCTGTAATGCTTGTGCAGCAGCCTTTAAACTTTGATAGATTGTCGGTGCAATTTGACGCTGTTCAGCGCTCAAATACCCATTGCGTGAACTAAGTGCCAAACCATCTGCTGCACGTACAATTGGCACACCAATCACTTCTAGCGGAATATTCAAGTCACGTACAAACTGACGAATGACTGCCAGTTGTTGATAGTCTTTTTCACCAAAGAAAGCATAGTTTGGCTGTACCATATTGAATAACTTGGTCACGACCACCGCAACACCATCAAAGTGTCCAGGACGCTGCAAGCCACATAAGTCTGCCGTAATCTCGCTCACTGAAATATTGGTCAAACGTGGTTTACTGCCATACATTTGCTCAACTGAAGGCGCAAAAATAATGTCACAACCGACTTCTGCCAACAATTGACTGTCTTGGTCTAAAGTTCGCGGATAACTGTCAAAGTCTTCATTAGGGCCAAATTGAATTGGATTGACAAAAATACTGACCACCACCACATCACATATTTTTTTCGCTTCGCGCACCAAGGTCAAATGCCCTTCGTGCAAATTGCCCATAGTCGGAACAAAACCAATGGTTTTACGCGCAGCGCGTGCAGGCTGTAATGAAGCCGCTAAGCCTTGAATTGTGGTTTCAGTTTTCATATTACAACTCGACTTGGAAAGTTTGTTCACGTGCAGGGAAAGAACCATCTTGAACTGCAGCATGATAGTCTTTAAATGCATCCAAAATGGCAGTTTCACCCGCTTGTTCTTTCATAAAGTTACGTACAAATTTTGCGACACGACCAAAAGTCAGCCCCAGCATGTCTTGCACCACTAGTACCTGACCGTCAGTGTCTGCACCTGCACCAATCCCAATCACTGGAATTTCAGGGAACAAGGCAGAAATTTCTTGACCTAGCTGTGCTGGCACACATTCTAGTAACAGAATCGCCGCGCCTGCTTCTACCACAGCTTTACAGTCAGCAATCAGTTTATCTGCAGCTTCGCGGGTACGTGCCTGTAATTTATAACCGCCAAATACATGCACCGATTGTGGCGTTAAACCTAAATGTACACAGACAGGAATACCATTACGGGTCAGTGTTGCAACGGTTTCGCTGAGCCATGCACCACCTTCCATTTTGACCATTTGTGCACCCGCTTGCATCACCTCTTTCGAGCTTTGCAATGCATCATTTAAGGTGGCATAACTCATAAATGGCAAGTCAGTCAAAATAAAAGCATGTTGATTACCACGACGCACCGCCGCAGTATGATAAGCCATATCCGCCACGCTGACAGGCAAGGTTGAGTCACGCCCCTGAATGGACATCCCCAAAGAATCGCCAATTAAAATCGTATCAATTTCAGCAATTTCCATTGCTTTCGCCATGCTTGCATCATAGCAAGTCAGGCAGGAGAATTTTCGACCTTCCGCTTTAAATTTTCTTAGGTCACTTAAACTAATCATGAAAATATTCCTCTATGGAAAAAGCATCACGCATGCTTAATTTAAAACTTTATAGCCCTGCCCAATTGCTGGCATCTACAACAGTTAAGCTCGGATGTTCAAGCAATGGCGAGTGTTTTAATAATTGTCCCTTAACGCTTAAGTTAGCATCCAAATCTAACAACGGGATGACGACAAAATCACGTTCTAACACCCCCACATGCGGTACAGTCAGACGTTCATTTTGAATATTGGCATCAGCATAAATCAACAAGTCTAAATCTAGCGTACGCTCACCCCAATGACGTAAACGCACCCGACCCGACTCTTGTTCAAAACGCTGTAATTCATCTAACAATGCCAAGGCTTCAAGTTCGGTATCTAAACGTACCACAGCATTCAAATAATTAGGCTGATCTTGTGGCCCCATTGGTGGGCTTTGATACAGTTTAGAAGTCTGCACTTGCCCCAAAGTTGCCAGTTTTTGCACCGCTTCAGTCAAAATTTGACGCGAATCGCCCAAATTACTGCCTAAACCAATATAGGTGATGTTGCTCATTGTGTTGGCCCAAAAATCACTTGGCTTAAATCACGTTGCACACGTTTACGTTTTAAAATCGGATGATCTGCACCAATACCTGAACCGTTTGCTGTAGCAGTCAATTGCGCCCGATTTTCTTCATACTGTTTGGCTTTACGCGCACGTCGACTACGAGGCTCAGGCTCATTCACCAAGGGTTCAATCTGCATATCGGCAGCATGTGTTGCTGGTGCCACATCAACAGGTTCTTGCGCTGTTTTACGGCGGCTCTTGGCACGTAATCGGTTATATTGGGCAATCGCACGTTCTTTTTCATCGGTGCTCATAAGCTGGTAGGCATCCCACCACTGACCCATTCCTAAAGTCGAGCTATCGCCTGCTTTTTCACGCAGTAATAAAAAGTCAAAACCTGCACGGAAACGCGCATGCCCAGACAATGCTTCAATTTGCTGTGGTTTCGGTTGCAATAAACGGGTTTGCATTTCCCAAACTTCACGAATAAAAGTTTCAGCAAAACGAGGAATAATGGTACGTGTCGCCTGACGTTTCAGTACATCTAAACCTGCTTGGGCTCGCGCTTCGGCTGCCACCACACCTTTAGAAAGATAAAAGTCACAACGCTCTAAAAACGGTTGCCACAACAGCACCGCATAGAAAAATGCAGGGTTGATGGTTTTACCAATCGCAATCCGTTGATCGGTATTTTTTGCTGCACGTTCAATAAATGAGTTGATGTCTGGCTTGATGTCGGCAAATAACTGACGCCAAATACCAAACTCAATCAACATCGGCAGGACTTTATTTAAATGTCCCATCGTAAAGAGTTTTTGCGACTCATCATATAAACGGTGTGGCGATACATCACGCAATAACTGCGTCATTTCAGGCGTAAAAATTTTAAGAATTTTTGGATCAATATTGAAATTTAATTTGGCAGCAAAACGCAAAGTACGCAGCATACGCACTGGGTCTTCTTCAAAACGTAAAGTTGGATCGCCCAATAAACGCAAGTTTCTGTGCTTTATATCATCTACGGCATTGCAAAAATCTAACACGATGCCTTTGCGTGGCTGGTAATACAACGCATTGATTGAAAAGTCACGACGGGCAAAATCTTGCTCGATTGTGCCCCAGTTATTATCGCGCAGAATCATCCCCGCCGCAGAAGTCACAGCTTTTTTCGGTGGCGCACGGAAAGTGGCCACTTCAATTAGTTCACGCCCTGCATAGACATGCGCCAGCTCAAAACGTCGTCCAATAATTCGGCAACGTCGTCCGAAAACTTCTTTCACTTGTGAGGGTGTGGCATTGGTTACGGCATCAAAATCCTTCGGATTTAGCCCTAACATTAAGTCACGAACTCCACCACCGACGATATAGGCTTCATAGCCTGCTTTGGTTAAAGCATCTAGAACATCTAAAATGGAAGAAGGTAATTGAGCGGTAGATAAACCACATTTTGACGCGCGCAAAGTTTGCAAAAGACGCTGTCTCCTACGTCTGAACGTAAAACAGATAAGATGTCGCTAATCATATCTCTAACACAATCAAAGGGCAATTTGATTCACATGCTAATTTTGCAATGTGCAGTGCTAAAATTCTGCTTGCAGCTACAATGCCAACTTGTGTTTATTCTTGGCAAATAAGGCAGACCCAATCCCTTTGACTTGCTGAAGTTCTTCAATACTTTGGAATTTTCCATTTTGTTTTCGATATTCCACAATCGCTTGTGCTTTTTTCATGCCCACCCCAGACAATTGCTGCAATTGTTCTAGTGAAGCGCTATTTAAACGCACTTGATTTGTATGCGCACTTTGCTGAGTAGGACGTGCTAAATAATGTTCTGCGCTTGATGATGTGGTTTGAGCCGCACTTAAACGCTGATCTTGCGCGGCTTGCTGCGCTTTCCATTTTAAATAGTTTTGATCATAGCTGTGCCCACCCACCTGCGCAGGCTTAGATTGCACATTTTGTGCTGTAGTCCATACACTGATACTGCATAACAGCAATGCAAGCCAGTACTGCCATCCGAAAGAAAAAAAGCGAAAAGAAACTTTTAATTGCTGCGATATATTCATGTTGCCGCAAAACCTGTCATTTTAATTGTTGTTTTGCCTGCTCCCAAAGTTGATCCATTTCTTCTAAAGTCATATCTTCTATTGTTTTTTGTTGTAATTCGGCCTGATCTTCAATGTAAGCAAAGCGTGTTCTAAATTTATGAATTGTGCCCAATAATGCCAACTCACTGGACACGCCAAGTTTACGCCCAACATTGATTAAAGAAAACAAACAATCCCCTAACTCATCCTGTATTTCATCGGATTGTTGCTGTTGAATCGCCTGTTGTAATTTTTGCAATTCTTCTTCTAACTTGCCATACGCATCTTGCACGGTATGAAAGTCAAAGCCCAATTGTGCCGCATGCTGCTGAATTTGCTGTGCCTGCACCAAAGCGGGTGCATGTTTCACCTCATCTAAACGTGACTTTGCTTTACCCTGTTTTTCTTGTTGTTTGATGGTTTTCCATAAGGCAGCGACATCTTCTGCGCTAAGCTGCGCAAACTGTTCTGCTTGAAAAACATGTGGATGCCGACGAATCAATTTATCGCAAATGGCTTGCACCACATCCTGAAAATCAAATGCGCCTTGTTCGCTATACATTTGTGCCTGAAACACCACTTGCAACAACAAATCACCCAGTTCATCACGTACATCATCCACCTTGCCTGAACGCACTGCTGCTTCAACTTCATAAGCTTCTTCAATTGCGTATTGAGTCAAACTTTCTGGGGTTTGTTTTTGATCCCACGGGCATTGTTGACGTAACTGTTGCATGATTGAAAGCAATTGCTGCATGGGTTGTTCCTTATTTCAATTTATTGCACGAATGCACCATTTTTTTGTTATGCTCAGATGGCAAGGACGATATGCACAACAAAAATAACATCAGGGAGCAAGTTCAAATGCACAGTATCTTGATTAGTGGCGCTGCACAAGGCATTGGTGCCGCAATCGCACAATTGTTTTATCAACAAGGTTACCGTGTCGGTATTTATGATATTCATCTCACACAAGCACAGCAATTGGCAGAACAATTGGGTGAGCGTGCGCATGCAGGTTTGCTTGATGTAGCAGACTATGCCAGTTGGCAAGCTGCATTATCCGATTTTTGCCAATGGGCAGGTGAATTGAATATTTTGGTGAATAATGCAGGAATTCTCTACTCAGGTGCATTTGAAGACACGCCCATAGAAGCGCATCATCGGATTATGGCGGTGAATGTGAATGGTGTGTTGAACGGCTGTCATGCGGCTTTGCCTTATTTAAAACAAGCGAATTTTGCACGGGTGATTAACCTATCTTCTGCATCTGCGATTTATGGACAAGCCGATTTAATTTCTTATTCTGCTTCCAAATTTGCAGTGCGTGGCATTACGGAAGGTTTAGATATAGAGTGGCAAAAATATGGCATTCGCGTCTTAGATGTCATGCCGCTATTTGTACAAACCGCAATGGTTAAAGATATGGATGCAGCCACCATTCAAAACATGGGCGTGCATTTATCGACAGAAGATGTCGCCCAGGTGGTGTATCAACAAGCGACGGTTAAAGATTCGATCCTGACCAATACGCATCGTGCGGTCGGTTTAAAAGCCAAAACCCTAATGCAGCTTTCGAGTATTAGCCCACAATGGTTAAATCGTCTGTCAAATAGCTTGTTGGCGAAGCGTCATTAATTCTACATCTATCATATTTAAATTAAGTCGCTCAAAAAAAATCCCGAATTCACATTCGGGATTTTTTATCAAACTCATCAAAGTTTAAGCCTTAACCTCGTTTAAACTTCTTCTCAGCTTTCTTAAACTTCTGCACATAACGACGACGACGTGCCGCTGTGCGTTCATCCACTTGTGACTTACGCCCTTCAAATGGGTTTTCAGAAGTTTTAAATTCAATTTTTACAGGTGTGCCTTCTAGCTTATACACTTTACGGAACACGTTTTCTAAATAGCGACGGTAATCTGCAGGAGTTTTATCGACCTTATTACCATGAATCACGATGGTTGGCGGGTTCTGTCCACCCATGTGTGCATAACGCATTTTAATAGCACGACCTTGCACTTTAGGTGGATGGTGTGCATCTGTTGCATCATTCAAGATTTGAGTCAGTTTCGCAGGTGACACTTTTAAGTGTGATGATTCATAAGCACGATGAATAGAAGGATATAAATCGCCCACGCCTGTACCATGCAAGGCAGAAATTAGGTGGATTTTTGCCCATGGAATAAAGTCAAAACGACGCTCAACATCTAACTTACATTGTTTGCGATCATATTCGGACATATTGTCCCATTTGTTAATTGCGATCACCATGGCACGCCCTGCTTCAAGTGCGTAACCAATCAAGTGTAAATCTTGCTCGACAATACCATCACGTGCATCGACTACAATCACCACCACGTGTGCATCTTTCATGGCTTGCAAGGTTTTCACAATCGAGAATTTCTCGATCATTTCATCGACCTTACCTTTACGACGCACACCTGCAGTATCAATCAAGGTGTATTTACGTTCGTTGCGCTCAAACGGAATATAGACTGAGTCACGTGTCGTACCTGGCTGATCGTATGCCACTACACGTTCTTCACCCAATAAACGGTTAACCAGTGTCGATTTACCCACGTTTGGACGTCCAATAATGGCTAAACGCAAACCTGTGTCTTGATCATGTGCATCTGGGTTTTCATCTTCAGGAACATCTGCCAAAACGTCTTCCAGCATTTGCTGAACGCCTCGACCATGGCTGGCAGCCACTTGCAATGGCTCGCCCATACCCAGTTTAAAGAACTCAACCAAAGCGGCTTCGGCATGTACGCCATCTACTTTGTTCGCCACCAAGAATACTTTTTTGCCCAAAGTACGCAATTCACGCGCAATTTGCTCATCCGATGCCAACAAGCCTGCACGTGCATCGACCACAAAAATGATCATATCGGCTTCATGGATGGCTGTTTTAGATTGTTCAGCCATGTAAGAGTCGATGCCACCTTCACTTTCGCCAATACCGCCAGTATCGACCACAATGAAAGATTTATTTTGATAGGTTGCATCACCATATTTGCGGTCACGTGTCAGACCTGCAAAGTCAGCAACAAGTGCATCACGGCTCTTGGTAATCTGGTTAAACAGCGTTGATTTTCCGACGTTCGGACGACCAATGAGCGCAATTACGGGTTTCATAGATTAACCTTTATTCAAGATCAGTCAGTTTCAATGGTCTGTACATCCGAAACTGTGGAAGAAAGAACAGAGTATGGATGTTGGGTTCAGCGTTGCGACCACGCAAACGACAGAGAGAACATCGACCACTCTATTAAATAAAAACACGGGGCATTGATGATTCAATTACCCCGCGTAAAAATACGGACAACTATTTTAGCATAAAAGTCAGAACAAAATTAGCGGTTCTGCCAAACGCTTAATGCGCCCTTTTGCGTTGCGACATAGAGTTGATTGTCAATTACACGCAATGAACGGACTTCGCCATTGGTTTTTGAACGTCCAACCAGTTGCCCTGAGCTTGGATCAATGAGGTGTAAAACACCATCTAAATCACCGACCACTAAATATTGTCCAAACAACACAGGATTAGATAAACGACGGTTGAGCAAACTGTCATTTTCCCAAAGTGCTTGTCCTGATGTGATTTCGTAAGCTGCAATTTTACCATCTGCAGTGCTGACAAATACACCATTCCCCGCAACTTCTGGACGTTTGGTACTGCTTGCATCTTCACTCCAAATCACTTGTTGTGAAGCCAAGTCCAATACGGTGACCTGACCTTGGTAGCTTGTGGTCACCAAGAATTGACCAGCAACCACTGGGTCGCCATCAATGTCATTTAAGCGTTGAATGTCTGAACGGCCTTCACTAATGGCAACGCGGCGCTGCATACGTGGTACGCCTGTAACAATATCCAGTGCATAGACATAGGCATTTGCAGAAGCAATCAGTACAGTACGTGAATCGAGCGCCACAGGTGCAGCCATACCACGCAAACTAAATTGCACGTTTGGCAAGTTGTAAGTCCACACCAACTGACCTGTTTCGGCATTGTGTGCATATACCGTGCCGTCATTACTTACAGTCACCACACGACCCGCCTGAATTAACGATGGCGCAAGAATTGCACCTGTTAACTGTGCAACCCACTTTTGCTCACCTGTTTGCTGATCTAAAGCAAACAATTGACCTTTGGCATTTCCTGCAACCACAATGCCTTCAGCAGCATTGACACCTGCCGTTAAGCCTTGCTTAGACACTTGTTTTTGCCAAAGACGTTGTTTGCCTTGATAGGCAGCCATCTCACCTTTAGGATCAACAGTATAAATTACACCGTTTTCAGCATCCAATTGCAGGCGCAATGGATCGGCTGCTGTAGTCGATGCAACGCTTTGTGAAAATACAGGAACTAGACTTTGAGCTTGCTCAAGTTTTGGCAGTGGATTTGGCTTAACTTCTGCAACTTTAATTTTATTGGTGGAACACCCCACTAAAGCGAGTGTTAAAACGGTCAGTGCAAACGGTATTTTATACTTTCTATTCATTAGCTCTCATCCACTTGTGTGTCTAATACTGGGCGTTCAATTTCAGGATCATCCACCAAAACACCAACACTTTCGAGTTTTATTTGTAAAATTTGACGTTCTTGTTTACGTTCCACCAAAGTATCCCATGCACTTTGATAGGCTTTTTTGGCATTTTCACGGTCATTTTTCGCGACATAAACATCGCCACGCGCTTCATCTGCAGTCGCTTTAAATGCAGGATCAGTCACCGCGGCCAAACTTTGAATAGCTTCATCGTATTTCTTTTGCGCCAACTGTGCATAAGCCAAACGCAACTTAACCAATTGCACTAAGCCTTGGTCTTTTACTTTAGAGTTTTCAACTTTCTTTAAGGCTTTTTCTGCGGCAGCAAAATCTTGCTGATCGTAAGCGAGTTTAGCCATTAAGAATTGAGTTTGAATAGCTTGCGCAGAATCAGGGGCTTCTTTCACAATTTTATCAGCAGTTGCAGACAATTGACTGAAGGCATCTGGATTGCCTTCTGCTGTACGTGCATCATCCATCAGTTGTTGCACTTTAGCAGTATTCATTTGCTGCTCTGCCAAGGTTTTTTTCTGCCAATATTGCCATCCGAAAAAGGCAATCAACGCAATTAAAATCCCGCTAATCATGGCTGAACCATATTTTTTCGCAAACGATTTTAAACTATCAAGTTGTTCGTCATCACTCAATGCGCTCATTGGATTACCCTTTTCCTTATGTTATTTGGCTTATTGTGAAGAAAATTTTTCAATGATGAAAGGCACAATTTTGGTCACTGCAACAGTCGTTTGCTCAGCAGTTGCCAAGGTTTTCACTGCCAATTGCTGTGCTTCCGCTTCGCGCTCACCAAAAATCAAGGCATAGATTGCACCTGATTGATCGGCTTTTTTCATTTGGCTTTTCATTGAGCCTTGTGAACCAACTTTTAAGCGAATCTGGCTGCCCGCTTGTTCGAATTGGTCACGAATTTGCTCAGCTAAAACCAACGCCTTGCCTTGAGTTGTTGGATCTGCCAACAAGAATACTTCACAATCACGTACAGGCGTATTGTCTTCGACTTGCTCAAGCAACAACAATAAACGCTCAATGCCCATGGCGAAGCCCACGGCAGGTACGGACTGATCTGCCTTACCCTTCAACTGCCCAACCAAACCATCATAGCGCCCGCCTGCACAAACTGTGCCTTGCGAACCTAAATGCGTGGTTGTCCATTCAAAAACGGTTTTATTGTAATAATCTAAACCGCGTACCAGTTTTTGATTAATCACAAACTCAATGCCTGCATCGGTTAAATACTGCTGTAATTGGGCAAAGTGATTCAGCGTATCTTCACCCATAAAATCATGCAATTTTGGAGCATTTTCTAGGATGCTTTGCGTTTTAGCATCTTTCGAGTCCAAAATACGCAGTGGGTTAGTACTTAAACGACGCTGTGAATCTTCATCTAAATCGGCTTTGTGCGCTTCCAAAAACTCAACCAAAGCGGCACGATACGCTGCGCGCTCATCCGACTCACCCAGCGTATTCAACTCTAAGCGAACTTTATCGGCAACGCCCATACGTTTCCATAAACGCGCAGTCATTAAAATAAGTTCGGCATCCATATCTGGTGTTGCAACGCCAAAAGTTTCTACACCAAATTGGTGGAATTGACGATAACGACCTTTTTGCGGTTTTTCATAACGAAACATTGGGCCGATATACCACACGCGCGGTGTCGCACCACGTAGCAAATTGTGCTCTAACATGGCACGTACACAACCCGCAGTTCCTTCAGGACGCAAAGTCAAAGACTCAGGCGGATTACCCTTGTCTAAGAATGTGTACATTTCTTTTTCAACAATATCGGTCGCATCACCAATTGAACGCTTAAACAAATTGGTTTGCTCAACCATTGGCAAACGAATTTGTTGATAACCATAAGCATCCATTAAAGATGCTAAATGTTGCTCTAGACGTCTCCACGCAGGTGTTTGCGTTGGAAGAATGTCATTAAAACCTTTAATTGCAACAATTGAACTCATGACTTACTCAGAAAAATTTGTACGAATAATCTCTTTAGATTTAGCTTCTTCAAGCTCTGTAACACGCTGACGAACCATGCTTTCGATTTCATCAACGAGTTGATTGGTATCAATTAAATGGCTCTTTTCACCATTACGATAAACCAATGAACGCGGACTTGCGCCCACCACACCAATATCAGCTTCTTTAGCTTCGCCCGGGCCATTCACTTTACAACCAATGACCGATACATCCATTGGAGTACGAATATCTTCCAAACGCTCCTCCAATGCCTGCATTACAGAAATGACGTTAAATTCCTGACGTGAACAGCTTGGGCAGGCAATAAAGTTAATCCCGTTAGAGCGTAAACCTAAAGATTTTAGAATATCAAAACCGATTTTAACTTCATCTTCAGGTTCTGCCGCAAGTGAAATACGCATGGTATCGCCAATGCCTTCCATGAGCAGACCGCCCAAAGCAATTGCAGATTTTACGGTACCTGTACGGTAAATACCTGCTTCAGTTACGCCCAAATGTAATGGATTATCAATTTGTTGTGATAACAAACGATAAGCATCCATGGTTAAAAACACATTCGATGCTTTGACTGAAACTTTAAATTCCTGAAAATCTAGACGGTCTAAAATATCAATATGACGCATGGCAGATTCTAGCAATGCTGCGCCTGTCGGCTCGCCATATTTTTTCTGAATATCTTTTTCTAGCGATCCCGCATTCACACCAATCCGCATAGAAATATCATGATGTTTGGCAGCAGCTACGACTTCACGAATTTTAGCTTCCGAACCAATATTACCCGGGTTAATCCGCAAACAGTCTGCACCCGCATCAGCAACTGCCAACGCAATTTTATAGTCAAAGTGAATGTCTGCCACCAACGGCACAGATACTTGCTTTCGAATTTCACCAAATGCAGCTGCGGCTTCCATGGTCGGTACAGAAACACGCATGATGTCTACACCCGCATCTACACAACGCTGAATTTGCGCCACGGTTGCAGCAACATCGCAGGTTTCCGTATTGGTCATACTTTGGATGCTAATGGGCGCATCACCACCCACATAGACAGAACCCACACGAATTTTACGGGTCGGACGGCGTTGAATTGGATTTACAATCATGATATCGCTCTACCTTGCTGCATTATCGAGATAAACGGAATTCTGCTTTTCCGTTCACAGTATATGGCGATAATGAAATCGACTCATTGTTCAAACTTAATGACACAGCAGTCGCATCATCTAAGCGAATTTGAAATGGGGCTTCGCCTTGTAAATTTAAAGTAGAGGCTTGACGTCCTGTCGCTAAAACATTGCCAGCAGAGTCAACAATATGCACTGAAGTTGGACGAGCAAATTGCAAATTCAGCTGATCGCCCGAAGCAAGTGCAGGCGTGCTGCCTGTCGCATTGTCAGAAATGATTTGCACATCGGATTGCAGTACTGCAATTTCAGGTTCTGCACCCTCTTGACCAGACGACATCCAGTTTTGAATTAGCGCGACCAATGCCCACAACAACAGCAATACCGCCACAATCACAGCGATACGTGTGAGCCACTTTTTATTGCGATCGCGGTTAGAGCCTGGCAGTTTTCCCATAATTTTGATGGGTGAATTGTTCAAGGCGTGATTTGGCAACAACCCTGTATCGTTGGCATAAATTTCATCAAAACGCTGAATAATGGCTGAAGCATCGACCTGTAAATATTTGGCATAGGTACGATAATAACCTTTAATAAAGGTCGCTTCAGGCAAAGCGGTATATTCGTCTTGCTCTAGCGCCATCAGCGTTTTTAATGGAATTTTCAAATCTTTTGAAACATCATCCAGTTCGCGTTTTTGATTGACGCGAATTTGACGAAGGTACTCACCTGGACGTTGAACATTTCCTAATGCATGGGGTACAGGCGTTGTCCCCTGTGTGGGTTGCGGTGAATTAGGATTTACTTCCATACGGCCTCAGTACTGTACTGTAATTGCAAATAACGTTGGTATTCTTGGCTATTGGGAAATAATGCACGCAGCTGGTTCACTAAAACCTGAGTTCCCAATTGATCGCCATTGGCACGTGCTAAACGAATCCCAATCCATAAGGCACGCGCACCCTGATTTTTTTGCCCCACAGCACGTACAAATTGTTCATACAATTGTCGCGCGGGTGCAAATTGTTGTCTTAAATATAAAATTTCCGACAACTCTAACATTGAAACATAAGAATCGCGATTGGCTTGCAAGGCTTGTTTGAATGACTTTTCGGCATTCTCTATATCGCCTAATTTCAAGTAAATACGACCTACATTTTCCAATGCTCTAAAGCGTTGATCATAACCCAGTGTTGCACCTGCAATACTGAGCTGCTCAATCGCATCATTATAGCGTTCTACTTGATATAAATACGTACCATAGTTGTTACGCGCTTGTGCATTTTTTGGGTCAGCGGCAATGGCACGCTTAAAATACGCATCGGCTTTTTCTAAATTCAGCTTGCTGCCTTCTTGTTGCAGCAACACGCCCATCATCATATTAGCGGTGGAATCACGTGAATCGCTTTCCAAAGCTTGATCAAGTGCGCGTTTGGCTGAGTCTAAATCGCCATTTTTTAAGTATTCTGCTGCCAACTGCGTACGTACTTGCACCGCTTTTTCAGGGTCTTTTTGCCCTAAGGTTGGAGCTGTGGTTTGACAAGCTGCAGCAAAAATTGCCGAAATACAAACAGTTGTAATTTGTGCGATTTTAAATACAGGCTTATTCAATGGACATCCCCTTTGCGTCTTCGTTCGATGCAAGTTAGTTATCTATACAAGTCATTATCCTTGCGAGCGTATGATTTCATTTTGCGCTGCAACTTTCTTTTTCCACTGTTCGGCACGGCGGGTGCGGTCTGCCACTTGTCCGACCAATTGCCCACACGCAGCATCAATATCATCACCACGTGTCTGACGAATCGTACACACAAAACCTGCATCAGACAAAGTTTTTTGGAAAGAAATAATTCGATTTCGGCTTGAACGTCCATACGGCGCGTGCGGAAATGGGTTAAATGGAATCAAATTAATCTTGCTTGGCAGGTTCTTGAGTAGCTTAATCATTTGCTGCGCATGTTCAGGATGGTCATTTACACCATCTAACATGACATATTCAATGGTCACGTGTTTACGCGCACTTTCGTTGCCATCTTTGCCAATATAACGCTGACAAGCTGCGATTAATTGTTCCAATGGATATTTTTTATTGATTGGAACAAGTTCATCACGCAGTTCGTTATTGGTGGCGTGCAAAGAAATTGCCAAAGCCACATCAATATCTTGTGCCAATTGGTCAATTTTAGGTACAACACCCGAAGTCGATAAAGTCACACGACGCTTAGACATGCCATAAGCAAAGTCATCTAGCATAATGCGCATGGCGTTCAAGACGGCATCGTAATTCAACAACGGTTCGCCCATACCCATCATCACCACGTTGGTCACAGAACGCTCACGTTCAATCACAGGCACATCTTCCATATAGGAATAGTTTGCCATCCACAACTGACCAATAATTTCGGCTTGGGTTAGGTCACGCTGAAAACCTTGTTTACCCGTAGAACAAAATGAACAGTCCAGTGCACAACCTACTTGCGATGAAATACACAGGGTTTTACGTGAGCCAGTTTTATCTTCGGCAGGAATTAGAACGGTTTCGACCAATGAGCCTTCACCATCACCCACACGGAATACCCACTTACGGGTACCGTCTTTAGAATAATTTTTATGCACCACTTCAGGCGCTTTAATTTCACAAATCTTTTCCAGTTTTTCACGTAACTTGCCTGAAATATTGGTCATTTCGGCAAAATCTGTGACAAAAAACTGGTGAATCCATTTCATCACCTGCCCTGCACGGAATTTCTTCTCGCCTAAATCTTCAAAGAATTTTTCCATTTGTGGACGTGACATGCCAAGGAGATTCACTTTCTCTGCAGTCGCAGACTGTGCAGGAGCGGACGCAGATGCTTGCTGAACATCTGTCGCAGATGCAGCGAGGACTTCTGTACTCATGTGTGTATACCTAAACCATGTCTAAAGATGAAAGGAGAAGCTCAAGAGGTGAGCAAAGGTTTATTCAGAAAATAAAAATCGGAGAATAAAAAACCAGATAAGCATAATAACACTTATCTGGTTTGAATACTGCGTATTAACGAGTACGTGGGCAAACTTCAGTTTGAGCAAAGAAGTAGTTTACTTCACGCTCTGCAGATGCAACTGAGTCTGAACCGTGAGCAGCGTTTTCGTCGATGCTTACAGCGAAATCTGCACGGATTGTACCAGGTGCAGCTTCTTTAGGGTTTGTTGCACCTAAAATTTCACGGTGAGCAAGAACTGCGTTTTCACCTTCAAGAACTGAAACAACGACTGGACCAGAAGTCATGAACGCAACTAGGTCACCAAAGAAACCACGTTCTTTGTGCTCAGCGTAGAAGCCTTCAGCTTCAGCTTGAGAAAGGTGTTTCATTTTAGTCGCAACGATTTTAAGACCAGCTTTTTCGAAACGAGCAAAGATGTCACCGATGTGGTTTTTAGCAACTGCATCTGGTTTTACGATAGATAAAGTACGTTCAATAGCCATGATTGGCTCCTTAAGTCAATGTTGACGCGAAAATTTTGCCGCATTATACCGAATAATGGGCTATTTTCTGCTTTTGATGTGTAAAAAAATTGCTTTTTTCGATATGAAGCGCATTGTGCAGGACCTTGATCGGCAAATCAATCTTGCTTCACACCGCTAGATTAACGTGCTTCGTCAATCCACGCCATTTGAATGGCTTCTAAGATGCCTTCAGTCGATTTTTCGGGATCATCTTGAAACTCTGGCAAAGCACAGACCCAAGCGTGCAAATCGGTAAAACGAATCCATTGCGGATCGACATCGGGATGCGCCTCATATAACTCAATGGCAATGTCGATGCTGTCCGTCCAACGTAAACCCATGTGTATTCCCTATTCTAGTCAAGACAGCGACTACTTTAACAAATTTCGCATGGGCTGCCTGCCATTACTGCACTGAATTTTCGATTTGGTTTTATCCAGACTTATAAAACAATATTTACATAAGGTGCAGCCAAAATAATCGCACTCGCCACTGAACCGCCAATCATCGCCCCGACTGCCACATCACTCGGATAGTGCAAGCCTAAAATCATACGGGAAACGGCCACCAAAATCGTAAAGGGCAACATCAACATCAACAATACTGGCTGGATATAACCCAAAACCGTTGTGGTCATGACTGCATGCAAAGTGTGACCTGATGGGAAGCTAAAATGATCTAAGGGACGTTCACCCAAACGGATCACTTGGTGTACCTGATACGGACGTGGACGGACGGTTTTTTGTTTTAAATATTTATAAATACCTGTGCCGACAGATCCGCCTAACAACAGATAAATAATTTGTAAACTATAACCAATGCCCTGCATCATCCATGCACTTGCGAGCATGACATACCAGAACACACCATCGCCCAAACGGCTAATAACTTTAAAAAATTGTGCCACCCGCTGAGAGTGGGAAAAATGGTTAAGATACAAACAGCCTTTTAAGTCGAGATCCAGCATTCTTATTTTTGCATTTTTAAACTTCATCAGTTCTCTCCTCTTTGGCGTATAGCTAAGATGGCATGTGTAGCTCCTTCGCCACCAGATATAACGCCTGCTCAAATTGTTGGACTGGATACTGCCAGCCAATATTTAAAGTCGCTTTGCGGGCGTGTTCGCCCATCTGTCTAAGGGTTGTAAGATCGGGAAGTCGGTGGATATGACCGACCAAATCTTCTGGCTGACCGAGTGGACTCAACCAGCCTGTTTCATTCGGTTTTAGATGTAAACGTGCGCAAGCATAGTCATAAGCAATGACAGGCAAGCCACTGGCCATAGCTTCTAACACGACATTGCCAAAGGTTTCGACCTGACTGGCAAAAGCAAACACATCGGCACTGGCATAGGCTTGTGCAAGTGCTGTGCCACTTAAACTACCTGTAAAAATGATATCTCCCTGAGCGTTCATGGCTTCTAAACGTTCACGGTCTGGCCCATCTCCAACAATCACCAATTTCACAGGCTGTTCGGTATTTTTTGGCATACGCTGATAGGCATTAATAATAAGATTGACTTCTTTTTCAGGTGATAAACGCCCTACATACAACATCACCCGCGTATTTTCACTCGCACCCCAGCTTGCTCGCAGTTGGGTAGAACGAAAATCTGGTGAAAAATATTCAACATTAACACCACGCCCAACCACCACCAAAGGCCCTTGCACACCAAACTGACGCAATGATTTTTCAGTATGGCTACTTGGCACACACGTCAGCGAGGTATTGTTATGAAACCATTTTAGATAGCGCTGAATTGGCTTGAGTAAAAATGCCAAATCGAAAAAACGGCTAAAATCTTGAAATGCGGAGTGAAAACCACTTGATACTGGAATATTTTTTGATTTTGCAATATGTAAACTGGCAAGCCCTAAAGGGCCTTCAGTGACGATATGCACCACATCAGGTTGAAACTCATCTAAAGCCTGCGAAAGTTTAGACCACTGCGGCCAGCCAAATTGTAAATTATGATATTTAGGAATGGCTTGTGCTTTTACCAGACATTCTTGATACGGTTGGAATTGAGTGCAGGCTTGTTTTTGTTCAGGGCGAATCAATAAAATTTTGTGTCCAAGTTCCTGCAATCCTTTGCAAAGCTGCAACAGTGAACGTGCCACACCATTAATTTCAGGTGGCCAAGTTTCTGTTACAAGGGCAATTTTTAAACGTGGGCGGACAAGGTCTGAGAGTTCAGAGGTAGGCTGGCTGCTTTTTTGTTTTTGATCTTGTTTGAAATGAAATTTAAATGCATCGCTGTAACGCTCTAATTTACTGCTCTGCTTTGCCAATACATTGCTCATCGCCTTTTTGCTCAATTCTTATTTTATGCTTGCTAGCATAGAGCAGCTGCATTGCAGTAATATGATGCTTTAGTGACACATTTGTCATTTTTTAAACAACTAGATGACCATCCTTACCTAGTTTTTTACACACAGTTTTATGTATAAATTTAATGTAAATCTTTTGTTGTCATTCACCCAAAATAGATGAAAAAAAAGCAGATAGTGGATACCTGCTTGCTGAATATTTTTTTGGCTGAATACTTGATCTGCGGTGCATTTTGTCTAGATCTGCCGCACATCTAAGCCCTCTAAAAAAGCAAATTAATATACAATTCATCGGTATAACGTCCTGCTGGTGTTGTCAAACTCGGTTGTTCATCCAAGCGTACCGCGACACTGTATTTATGTCCTGTTGTAGAAACATGTCCTGCGATGGGCGTGTTCCACAGATTTGTTTTCGCTCCCATAATACTCATACTGGTACGTAAACGGTGTGTGCCATTATTCACAAAGCTGCTGCCATGTTTATCACGTAAATTACGACTGTTGAACTGAATGCTATAACTACGATCACAGCGCACATTAAAACTGGTTGCGGTCTGGCTACGGTATTGTGAGCTCATTTGCAATAAAGATTCACTGACTGAACCAATGGTGCAAGCCTGTGCAGGAAAACAAATCCAGCATCCACACAGCACTAGACTTAATTTTTTTACCATCCCTAATCTTTTCATGTTCTCATCCTCAATCATCCTGCTGATATAATTACTGACAAATCAAATCCAATTGTCTGGTTTGTGGAACAGTGCCTGCTTTAAGTTGAGGGACTTCAAGTGAACTATGGCAAATCTTTCCACCTTTGGTTTTGACTTTTAGCGTATAACTGCCGGGTTTCACACCATATAAATGTACATTTCCATCACTGCCCACAGGTACAAACTCAGTTGCATCATCACTTAAATACACTTCACTGCCCTGCACAAAGGTCTGCTGATCGGGCGTAAGTAAACACAATATGATCAATCCTGTACGCTGAACAGGGAAATTCACTTTATAGCCGCGTTGATTCATGCCAATCACTTTTTGGCTTGAATATTCAAAACTGTCATACAGATCTAACTGGTCCTGATCAAAAGACACGTCGTAATTGACGTAAGGCACAATGTCGTGCACAAACACATAACCATGTTGATTGGTTTTACCAACAGGCCTTAACGCACGCAGTACTTCCACATTAGGAATATCACTAACATTCACCAAAGCAAAAGCATTGTCTACATATTTGGTCATGGCCCATTTTCGGTCTAACCACACCAACGCACCCTGATAATTGGCTTGACTATAACTAAAGCGCTCGCTTTCATCGTGGCTTAAATATAAATTGCCCATCGGCATTTTCAGGGCTGTATAAGCATTTACCCCAATATCCCCTTCAGCTTGCTGATGGCGCACAGCAAGCGTGTAATCCACACCATTTTGAGTTAGGCTGCTTTGCGCATAACGTAACTGGGTTTGTTCTTCAAAATTATGTGAAAGCTGCGCACTGCGGCGTTGGTCAAATTGATAATTCAGCGTTAAATAGGCTCCGTCGCTATCCTGCATTTTCAAGTCTTTATAATAAGAAAACGACATTGAGGTTTGACGTCCCAACATACGAGAAAAACCGACTGTAAGCATTTGGCTATCTGTAAAACTATTATTTGCATTTGGATGATAACGGCGCTCTAGATAGTTCACATTTAAGGTATTGATTAAAGGAATATTGAAAATACTGACATAAGCTAAATTGTCGTATTCTACTGTTTGCGTCGTATTGCTATATCCCAAACCGCGATATTCAGGACTGTAGTATTTATGACTTGCACCAAGCGCAATCCTACTTCCACTTCGGCTTAGCGAAGCGCCAAAGGTATAGCCATCGCCCCAATCACTGTGACTAGAAGCTGCATGCGTATCTAACAAGGCATATTTGTTGATAGCTTGTGTCCATAACAAACCAACATTTTGTACATCCTTGCTATAATTTAAATTAGTGCCTAAGGTCGTGCTGTCGGTAATCCCGCGTCTGAAATATAAGTTGCCAAAAAACTCACGATAATCATCCGATACGTAGTCATAGTCATAACGCAGCTTGCCTGCAGAAAAGTTATATTCATTTAACCCAGGTTTGAGTAATTGCGTGGTGACATAGACAGGAAAGGATTGTACGGTACGGTTACCCAATACATCTTCCACCACCACCTGTGCCTCACCCGACTGCTGAATATTGGCACCTGTATTTAAGCTATAGTGTCCAGGCGTAACCTGTTGTTGATATAAATTGATGCCATTAATGTATAAATCGACTGTGGATGGCAGTACAGCACTGCCTTTTAAGGTGGGTACATTCCAATAAATAAAATCTGGATAACTACTAAAATTCGAACCAAAAGATACACCGCCAAATCTAAATGTATCTAATAATGGATTATAAACACTTGTGTTATCACCCAAGGTTAAACGCTGATAACGTGATGGAAACTCTATTTCAAAACTGGTATTCAAACGCAGTAGCTTATCTTGATCTTGTTCTACCTCTTTGCGATACATCATGGCATTTTTAAAAATCCAGTAATCTTTAAAAACACCAAGCTCCACCAAGCCATTTATTTCATTGTAATTATCATAACGTGCATACAGCAAATCATAATTTAAAAAGCCACCCAAGTCCGCTTTTGAGGGAATCGCATGCGTTTGGGTAAATTGTGCATCAATAAAATAGCTGGCTGGTACAGTTAGTTTTATGGCTTGCAGCGCAGCGTCTTGCACGGACTGAATTTCATTGGTGCTTACAGAACAGAACTGAGTTTGTGCGCTGTGTTTTTGTAAGCGCTCTTGCAGCAAACCCAATTGTTGCAAGACTTCACATTCCATATAACGTTGCCCGTCCTGCTGCAATACTAGACTTTCAACGACACGATCAACGCCATTCAGCCAAACACTATTCAACGCCATTTCAGCATTGGCAGCATTGGCAGCATTGGCAGCATTGGCAGCATTGGCAGGTAATGGTATCCCCCACAGGACACATTGCAGCGCAAAAAACAGTCGAGTTCTATGCATGATTTAGCCCTTCATTTTTAACTCAATGGCTTGCTCACTTTTATCTGTTTCAAGTTTGAGTATGTAATTTTTCAAATCACTAAGTTTGATTTGCCCCATATCAAAGCTGTGTTTTTGTTGATTTAACAAATATTTCATTTCACGTGTGGTTGCAATGGGTTGTTTTTGTTGATTTAAAATGCTGATTGAAGAAATTTGCACATGCGATGCAGCATGATTTTCTATCTCTAAAAATAAGTGGTCGTTCTGGTAACGCGGGGTTGCAGTCACCTGAATGGCATCTTGCTTACCAACAAACAACGGTACAGAAATCGTAAATAAAAATTGTAAGGCGTCTTCTTCCACCACAGGGGCAATTTCTTTAAAAACAATACGCCAAGTTTTTTCTTGCGCCATTTCTTCCTTAGAAAGTGGTCGGCTAAAACCTACGCGTATCACTTGTTGTGCATTCGGTTGTAAAACAAAGTTTTTAGGATTAATTAAGATGTCTTGTTCTGGTTCTAGCACATCTTCACCCTGTGCATTTTGCGACCATTTATAGGCAGACATTTCAAAGCTTTTCGGTTCAGTAAGATCGGTGGCTTCCATGACTACTGTTGCACTGCGTTGTCGTGCTTTATCGCCCAAATACATTTGCGTAGGTGAAATGACCAAGTTTGCATAAACAGCTTCTACACATAAGCAACCTGCAACCAGCATATATTTCAATAATCGTTTCATACTTCCCCCAGCAATGTCTTATTTTGTATTTCTTTAGACTAAAAAGTTGACTCCACCCTGTCGGTAAAGCCAACTGATTTAGATTGAGTTCAAGCGAATTAGAATGACACTCGAATGTTGTATTTATCGGTATAAGTACCCGCTGGTTTAGAAATACCTACGCTGTCACTTTTAACAAAGACATTGTAAGTGTTCCAACCATTGCTGCCTGGCGCAATATTGGTTTGCTTATCATTTAACAGAATAATAGACGGTGAACCCGCACGCTTGGTTTCAACTGTGAGACCCACTGCAGGTGCATTATTACCAACACCTAATTTTGCTTTAGATTTTGTTGATTTATCCCCCAAACGGTTGTCGGTATTTACCAGTAGATTGTAATTTGCATTCGCTCCAACCATAAATTGACCTGAAGTTTCCGCACCATCTTTTAATGAGATACTTGATGTTACTACATTCAGCTCACAACGCTTAGGTACAGTTACCTGAATTGGAATACTTCCTGTACATGGCCCTTCGTTACATACTGGGGTTGGGTTAGGGTCTTTAGGGGGATTATGACCACCACCCGCCATTGTTACCGTTGAAAAAGCACCGAAAACCACCACAGCTGCAGCTGTTTTAATAAATTTAGACATGTCATTTCTCCATAACTCTTATAAAAAAAACATTTTTTAATCATTCACTCGCTTGAGATGTCGTTAGAATTATTGAAACGCAATCCTTAGCAAGTTTCTTCATTTTAGGTATTTCTCACAAAAATCCATCTATACGCGCTATTTCACGCAATATTGAATAAACTTTGAATTTCAGCAAATTAGGAGATTAAAGTACTGTTTTAAATGACATCACAAAAAACTAGGGAGCAGCTCACTCCCTAAAATTTGTGATCCAAATTTTAGGGATAATGAAAAATATATATTTATTTACATCTAGAATAAGTTTTTGTTTTTAATTAATTTTCAACTCAATTTTTACTACACTTTTCATGTATTTAATTCACTATTTTCTATCATATTCGACAGATTAAGCGTTTTTTAACATCAAATCTCACCAATTACAGGGATTACCCTTCGCTATAAAAAACCATGCTTTAAACGACTGAATTTATCCAAAAGATCAAATTTGTACATCACTAACTCAACGAAGAAACAGTTGATCATTCATCTATGTCTGTAACGTGAGAAATAAACCTCGCAAGAAGTTTAGCCGTTCAATAACGCAATAGCAGACAAAATAAAACCCCATTCAAGCCACTGCCTGAATAGGGTCATCACACCTGAGTCAGTAATATAGACTCAGGTACACACGCGTGACTTATTTAACGTAAGTCAACCAATGTGCATATTTGTCATTCTTGCCTTGAACTGCGTCAAAGAAAGTTTTTTGAATTTCAGTGGTAATTGGGCCACGTGAACCACAGCCAATTACACGGTCATCGTATTCACGAATTGGGGTAACTTCTGCTGCTGTACCTGTAAAGAAAGCTTCATCGGCAATGTAGAATTCATCACGCGTAATACGGCGTTCAACTACCTCATAACCCAAGTCTTTAGCAATGGTGATCACCGTTTGACGCGTAATACCATCTAAAGCACCGCCTGCGATGTCTGGTGTATGTAAAACGCCATCTTTAATTAAGAATACGTTTTCGCCAGAACCTTGGCATACATAACCTTGTGGATCCATCAACATCGCTTCGTCATAGCCTGCTTGCGCTACTTCTTGGTGTGCAAGAATAGACAAAGTGTAGTTACCAGAAGCTTTAGCTTTACACATGGTCACGTTTGGATGATGATGCGTAAACGATGAAGTTTTAACGCGAATACCTTTAGCCATCGCTTCTTCACCCAAGTATGCACCCCAACCCCAAGCCGCAACAGCAGCATGAATGGTGTTATTGGTTGCAGCAATACCCAGTTTTTCAGAACCAATCCAAATTAATGGACGTAAATAGCACGATGAAAGTTTGTTTTCACGTACCACATCAATTTGCGCCTGTTCTAAAGCTGCTTGATCAAATGGTACTTTCATTTGATAGATTTTTGCAGAGTTTAACAAACGCTTAGTATGGTCCTGAAGACGGAAAATCGCAGTTCCGTTTGGCGTTTCATAAGCGCGGACACCCTCAAACACACCCATACTGTAGTGTAAGGTATGCGTTAAGACGTGAATTTTTGCATCACGCCAGTCAACCAATTGTCCATCTTGCCAAATAAAACCATCACGATCAGCCAAATTCATGGCACACACTCCAAATGTTTATACAATAGTCATTTTAATCCAACGCAGACATAGCAGTCGGATCAATTAATCTTTGCCATAACTTGCAAACGACCTCACGGGTATCGTACCAGTCCGCAGCATTGACTTGCATGGATTGATTTGCAAGGGCTAAGCGGTGGCTTTCGGCTCGTTCACGGAGATAAGCTTGAATCAATGCTGTCGCATCGTCGCTGGATAAGCAACCTGTTTTTGCGGCATCTTCAAGGATTCTTACGTTGTCGGAATAATGGGCGAGATCAGGATTCGACCCACTCCAGGCTAATACCGCATACTGTGCCATAAATTCGATATCAACGATACCACCTGCATCCTGTTTTAAATGAAAAATTCCATCTTTTTTTTGCTCTTTAGATGAACCCAAATGATCTTTCATTTTTTGACGCATTTTCAGCACTTCACTGCGGACATAAGCTTCATCTCGCGGCTGGGTTAAAATCTGACAACGCAACACTTCAAACTTGTCACGTAAACATTGCTCACCCGCAATACTGCGCGCACGCACTAAAGCCTGATGCTCCCACAGCCACGCACTTTTCAGTTGATATTGCTCAAAGGCCCGTAAACTGGTCACCAATAAACCCGCATCTCCCGAAGGACGTAAACGGGTATCGACATCATAAACTCGACCATCTAAAGTTTGCGTGGTCATTAAAGATACAAATTTACGTGCCACCCGCATAGCAAATTCAAAGCCACTGATCGGTTTAATGCCATCAGTATCGGCTTGTTCATCCATGTTGTGAATAAAAACCACGTCTAAATCTGAGCCGTAACCAAGTTCGATGCCACCTACTTTGCCATAACCAATAATGGCAAAAGCGTTATGCTCCAAACCACAGCGCTGCCCTTCACTGTCTAGCGGATAACCATGTTTTTTGACAATCATCTGATAGGCCAGTTGTAGGGCTGCATTTGCGGTCACTTCGGCAATATCGGTTAACGCATCTGACACTTTCATTAAGTGACTTTCTGCCAGTACATCGCTGGCCGCAACTGTTAATACGTTGGATTTTTTGAATAAACGTAGCACCCGCATGAGGTCTTCAACTTCATCCAGTTCAATGCGCAGCAATTGTTGGCGCAAAGAATCTTCCAAATCGCTGCGTTTTGGCAATTCAAAATCCATAGATAAAAATTCATCCAACAACACAGGATATTGCGTCAATTCTTCACAAATCCACGGGCTGACTGTGGCCATTTTTACCAAGCGTTGCAGTGCCCCCTTGCTTTCAATCAGCATGACCAAATACACGGTACGACGCAGAACAGATTCGACCAGTGGCATTAAACGCATCAATGCCATTTGTGGATTTTCTGACTGCAACACTGCTTCAATCAAGTGTGGCCAAAAGGTTTTTAAACGCTGTAAAGCTTTGGCGGTGAGTTTTTTAATGGCATGTCCATACCAGAACTCATGCACTAAATTTTTCGCTTGATCGTCTAGTACCGCATCGAGCTGTTTTTCTAGCTGACTGTAATTTTCCAGCAAAGAATCGGGTTCATTTTCTTTAATTAAATGCTCAAACTGATAAATGACTTTGACACGCTTTTCATTTAGGGTCTGCATAAAGCTGTCCCAATCGGCAAAGCCCAAAGTATCGCTAATGCGTGCGCGTAACTCAGGTTCAGTCGGTAAAGCTTGGCTTTGCTGATCATTCAAGGCTTGAATGGCATGTTCTACTCGACGCAGGAATAAATAGGCATCTTCCAAATCCAGTACGGCTTGTGGCTCTAGCAATTCAGCTTCGCCCAAATGGCGCAAACTCACCAAACACTGGCGGTCTTGTAATTCTAGTTTTGAACCACCGTAAATCAGCTGAAAAACCTGCACAATAAATTCAACTTCACGAATACCGCCCGCGCCCAATTTAATATTGTCTTCAATATTACGACGCTGCACTTCGCGCTCAATCATGGCTTTCATTTCGCGCATGGCTTCAAAGGCGGTGTAATCGACATATTTGCGGAATACGAAAGGTCGGGTCATTTCCAGCAGTTCATAACCTTCTTGCCCACCTGTGATAATACGTGCCTTAATCCAAGCATAGCGTTCCCATTCGCGTCCATGCTGGCTTAAATATTTTTCCAGTGCGACATGGCTAATCGCCAAAGCAGAACCATCGCCCCACGGGCGTAAACGCATATCGACGCGGAAAACAAAACCATCGGCGGTGATATGATCTAATAGATAGATCAGTTTTTGTCCCCATAAAATGCAGAATTGCTGCACTTCAATACACTTGCGTCCATTGGTTTCGCCTTGTTCATCAAAGGCAAAAATCAGGTCGATGTCGCTGGATAAATTCAGTTCCTGCGCGCCATGTTTACCCATGGCGACCACAATCAGGTCTTGGACTTTACCGTTATACCCCATCGGTTCGCCATGCTTGGCGACCAACGGAATCCGCGCAAAATCTTTGGCTACTTGCACACAAATATCAGCAAAGTCTGAAAGTTCCTGCGTCAACGTCACCACATCGGTGAGTTGGTTGGCATCTTGCCAAATCCAGCGGAACATTAAACGCGCGCGTAAAATTCGCAGGGTTTTCATCCACAAGGTTTCATCTTGAATGTCTTGTAAAGTCGAAATCACCAATTGATGAATATAGTCTGCGCTCAGCGGTTTTAGAAATTGGTCAATTGCATAATCCTGCTGTAACAGGCTTTCGTGATTTGCCAAGACTTGTTCTGCATATTGACTGGCATGTAACGTTTTTTGCAATTGTTCCGCATTCATTTTTAAGACCTAAAACCCAGTTTTATTTTGAAATATTGTCAACCCATCTATTTATAGCAGCAGATGCGTCAAAGAAGAAAATAAAATTACAGCAATCTGCAAAATACCTCTTACTTAAAATGCAGCGATAAAAAAACCGAAGCCTAAACTTCGGTTTTATCTGCTTGATGCAATGCTTATTCAGCATCTAGCATTAATTCTGCGCTCATACCAACCGTGTTAAAACCTGCATCGACATACAGAATTTCACCAGTAATACCATTCGCCCATGGTGAGCAAAGGAATAATGCCGCATTACCAACATCTTCAATGGTCACGTTACGTTTTAAAGGTGCAACTTTTTCATTCAGGTCTAACATTTTACGGAATGATTTAATGCCCGATGCGGCAAGCGTACGAATCGGACCTGCAGAAATTGCATTCACGCGAATACCGTCAGCACCCAAGCTTGAAGCCAAGTAGCGTACACCTGCTTCTAAAGATGCTTTCGCCATACCCATGACGTTGTAGTTTGGCATCACACGCTCAGAACCTTGATAAGTCAAAGTCAATAAGCAACCTTGGCGTGCTTGTAATAATGGTTTTGCAGCACGTGCCATCGCAATAAAGCTATAAGCACTAATGTCATGCGCAACTTTGAAACCATCACGATCTGTAACATCGGTAAAGTCACCATCTAAAGTATGCGCAGGCGCAAAACCAATCGAGTGAACCAAACCATCCAAACCATCCCAGTGCTTTGCCAAGTCAGCAAAAGCTTGCTCAATTTCTGCATCTACGCCTACATCGCAAGGCAATACAATGCTTGAGCCAAATTGTGCAGCGAAGTCATCAACACGTTTTTTGAGTTTTTCATTCGGATAAGTAAATGCTAATTCTGCACCTTCACGATGCAATGCTTCTGCAATACCAAATGCGATAGATAATTTACTTGCAATACCAGCAATTAAAAAACGCTTACCCGCCAAAAGACCTTGTGCCATGTGAAACTCACCTTGATATATTTCGCAGTATCATGCCAATTCTGAACGCATAGTGAAATTGCATAATGCGCCTTTTTTTGCCGTTTATGTAAAAACTCAATGGCGATTCAAGTGAGTGATAGATGACGTCACATGATGATCTGCAAATGGTGACGTACAATCTTGGTTAAAAACTTGCCCTACCACTTGGCATAATGCTGTTCAAGCAAGCCGTATTCGTTTAACAAAATAATTTCGGTATCGTCTTGTTGAATAGTACCACTAATTTTAGCTTGCCATTGGCTGAACTGACTGCCGACTAGACGCAAATTCAGGTTTTCATAACGGCGCCAACCTGTGCTGACAGTTAAATTCAAACGATGATCCAGTGAGCGAATGCTCCACGAGCCATCATCCTCAGGTTGGAACAACACATCTGTTAAGGGATACAGCACGCCATTAATCCACAAACAGTTTTCGTTGCCAAAACTTTCATTCACACCAGAAGCCAGATTCAAGCCTACACGACGGTCTTCGGTATCCCAAAAGTTGCACGACAACCAAAACCATGCTGTTTCAGGGCGTAAAAAACCGCAGGTATCATCTAAAGAAGCAAAGGTGCGTTCATGGAATTGAATGGTTTGTCCTGTTTTATTAACAAAATAGCCTTCACAGCCGAGTGTGGTCAGTTTTTGGGTGTAAGTCCAACCATTAATACCTGTTGGGCTACACATACTTAGCGGGTCTGTGCCTGCACAAAATATCCGCGCACTGAGTTTAATTTCACCATATTTGGTCACGCGGATATAACGCACACCATTGGCATGTTGAATTTCAATTTGAAATGGCGATTTTTCAAAAAAACTTTGATTAAATAACGGTTGCTCATCTAAAACCGTATTACGCGATAAAAAATTAATCGCATTCCATTCCTGCACTTCGCCCGTCATGTGATTATAAATATAGACAAAACCGTGCCCTGCCCAAGCAATATCGGCAATCGCAAGCCCAATGGTATAGTGTTCGTGCTGAATACTACAAAATTTAAACTTTTTATATTTTAAGCGTTTACGCCAACCCGACAATACTTCACCATACGGTGATTTATATTGATAAGCCTGATAATCAATTTTTTTGGGAAGTTCACTAAAACGTCCATAATGCGGTTGTCCATTCGCCTGAATTAAATCCATTGAAGACATTCCCTATTGTCTAAAAACAATTCATCTTTGGTCGTATTATGCCTACAAATGCATGTACAAAAAACCCGCAGCTTATGATTTTGTTCAAAAAATTATAAAAGCATAGATTGTTTTACTATTTTAAGGCTTGAGCGTTCACTAAATATACAAAATATAAATTAATAGATATCTTCCCCTCAATATTCTGAAGGTATTTAAGCATCAGCATTCAAAGTCAGATAGGTATTTTCCCAACGATTGCCTGAAAATGAGCCTTCAACCAATTGCACATAGCGACCATGCACCTGATCTATCGCAATACAATCATCTACCTCTAAGACCCGATCGGTATGTTGTTTTTGCCAGTGCTGGGCAAAATAGGCTTTACCACGCTGTTTTGCCACCATTGGATTTTGCGCCACCACCAGTACATAACGATGTAACTCGCCAAACTCACGCGGATCATATCCACCTAAATTAATTAAATACAGTCGGTTTTCTGCCTGATTCGGCTGCGCATCGGTAAATTTTAAATAGTAGGATTTACCTTCAAACTCAACACCATTAATTTGCGCCCATGCGTCAATATGCAAACCTTTCGGTTCTGCAAACCAAGCCTGCTTGAGTTGCGGATAGGTCTGTTCTAAAGAATCGCCTACCGCAAGTACCACATCATGCACTTCGGTATTGGCTCGCGCATGACGTCCGCCTAACATCACGATAAATAAACTGGGCATATCCGACTCCTGCGCAAATATCCTAAGCTTGATGGCTTTTATAGTTGATGATTTTTAAGCATGATTGTTTAAAGTAGCGAGAATTTTTCAATCCTCCAAATAAAAAATCGTGCCGAATTGCTTCAGCACGATTGAATTGAAATGTAGCATACTTTATTTCAAGCAGTTTACGATTTACATATCCACCATTTCCACGCCATCAATGCGGGCAACAGTCATTAAGTCTTTATCGCCACGACCTGAAACAGTCGCAATAATGATTTGGTCTTTATCCATCGTTGGTGCAAGCTTGCTCACATAAGCCATAGCATGCGAGCTTTCTAAAGCAGGAATAATCCCTTCGATACGGGTTAAATCACGGAAACCTTGCAAGGCTTCTTGGTCATTGATTGGCACGTAATCGACACGGTGCATATCTTTCAGGAAGCTGTGCTCTGGCCCTACACCTGGATAATCCAGACCTGCAGAAATAGAGTGGGTTTCAATGATCTGACCTTGTGCATCAGACATTAAATAAGTACGGTTACCGTGTAATACGCCCACGTGTCCTGCATTCAATGGTGCAGAGTGTTTGCCTGTTTCAATGCCTAAACCTGCAGCTTCGACACCGTACATTTTCACTTCGGCATCGTTCAAGAATGGATAAAACAAGCCCATGGCATTAGAACCACCGCCTACACAAGCTACTAATGCATCAGGTAAACGACCTGCCTGCTCTTGAATTTGGCGACGCGCTTCACGACCAATAATCGACTGGAAATCACGTACCAATTGTGGATATGGGTGTGGGCCAGCGACCGTACCAATCACGTAATATGTAGAGTCAACATTGGTGACCCAGTCACGCATGGCTTCGTTCATGGCATCTTTTAAGGTTTTTGAGCCACTTTCTACAGGTACAACAGTTGCACCAAGTAAACGCATACGGTACACGTTCATGGCCTGACGCTTCACGTCTTCTGCACCCATGAACACCACACATTCCAAGCCTAAACGAGCGGCAATGGTCGCGGTTGCTACACCGTGTTGACCTGCACCTGTTTCGGCAATAATGCGTTTTTTTCCAGACAGTTTTGCCAACAGTGCCTGACCAATGGTGTTGTTCACTTTATGTGAGCCAGTATGGTTCAAATCTTCACGTTTTAAGTAAATTTGCGCACCACCCAACTCTTTTGACCATCGCTCAGCATAATACAAAGGACTAGGACGACCTACATAGTAGGCGAGATCGCGGTCGAATTCTGCCAAAAACTGCGGATCATCTTTCATGCGGAAATACAATTTCTCTAAATCTTGTAAAGCCGCCATCAGCGTTTCTGACACAAAACGTCCGCCATGGATACCAAAATGCCCTTTTGCATCTGGGAATTGGGTATAGTCAATCACTAAGTTATTGTGATTTGTACTTTGCTGATCCACGTTGGACTCCTTGCATGAAGTTTTCTATGAGTTGTTGGTCTTTAATACCTTTTGCAGACTCAACTCCGCCACTGACATCAACGGCATAGGCTTGAGTCGTCTGAATTGCATCTTCAATATTTTCAGGGTTTAAACCACCCGCCAAAATTAAAGGAATATCGAGTTTGGGGAATTTTGACCAGTCAAAACTGTGTCCTGTTCCACCTTTGAGTTCAGGATGCCACGCGTCTAATAATACTGCGCTTGCACCTGCTTGTTGATAGCTTTTTATCGCATCTAACACATTTAAATCAGGTTTGACCTGAATGGCTTTGTACCATCGACGTCCAACTTGCTGTGCTATTTGCTGACATTGCAAGGGTGTTTCATCACCATGAAATTGCAGAATATCTAAAGGTACTTGTTTCAGTACAGCGGCTATTTCTTCTGCCGTTGCATTGACAAATAAACCAACCACTTGCACATAAGCGGGAATGTGTTGCAGCAAGCCTTGTGCTTGCTCAATGCTCACATTACGTGGACTTGGAGGATAAAACACCAAGCCAATTGCATCTGCACCCGCATGCACAACACTGTTTATATCTTGAATTCGCGTGATTCCGCAAATTTTGGCACGGGTACGCATCGTTTTGGACTCTAATCCTGATTTTCAATCTTCATTTTGCTGATCTTGCTGTGTGTGACTTTTAAATTGTCTGTTCACACTAACAAAATCAGATATTGGGGCGAATCATTGTAATGCAATTTTAAGGGGTTGAGTGAAGTTCAGGCGGATTATTCTGCATTTCCGTTGTTTAAATGGCATACAGACTTTATACTTCGCGCAAATGCAACGAGTTCTAGCTTTGAGCTTTAGGGAAGTTGGTGAAAGTCCAACACTGCCCCCGCAACGGTAACCATGAAACGTATATCAATTTAAATCTTATGATTTACACCACTGTATGAACAATATGGGAAGGTGGATATATAGCGAAGCAATCATAAATTAGAAGATGCTTGGCACATTGAAGTCCGGAGACCTGCTTGTTGTGCCCTTAACTCAATCATTCACGTGGGGTGAATGTATGGAGCAAAGTCATGTCTACTCTTTTTCAGCCTACTGCTTTAGTAGGCGCAATCGCGCTTGCGATGGGTTTCTCTGCGTCTGTATCTGCACAAGACAGTTCTAATGTTGTCAATGCATCTTTAGACACTTTGGTCGTTACCGCGACACGTTCTGAAGAAAAAATCAAAGATGTGCCTGCGCGGATTAATGTTATTGGTACAGATCAAATTGAGCAATCACCAATTGCCTCTTTCCCACAACTGATGATGACCGATGCATCCATCAATATGGTGCAGTCTGGTGGTTATGGTCAAATTGCATCTTTATTTATGCGAGGCACCGAGTCAGACCATACCTTAGTGCTCCGTGATGGCGTGCGTTTAAATAACGATGCTAGTGGTCTAGCGTCTAACAGCTTTATTGATACCACTGAAATTAAACAGATTGAGATTTTAAAAGGCCCAGCATCTGTCCTGTATGGCACCAACGCCATTGGTGGCGTGGTACAAATGATTACCAAGACCCCAAGTAAAAACTCAGCATTTATCTCTGCAGAAGTGGGTGAAAACAGTACCTATAAAACCATTTTAGGGCTAGATGCTGTAGAAAATGGCTTTTATGCTCAACTACGTGGGCAACGCCTTGAAACCGATGGCACTAACATTTTTGATTATGAAGGTGCAGAGCCTTCAAGCTATGATCAAAAAGGATTTTCGGGCAAATTCGGGTATGCAAGTGATGCCTTGGATATATCTCTTGAACATTCTGAAAATGAAGGTCGCTCACAGTACGAAAACTATAGCTGGACGACTTATGCCTATAGCCCACGTGCGCATGACTTTTTAAATCAGGTCACAACTTTGAGCACTCGTTATCAAGCCAGTCAAAATACTGAACTCAAAGCACGTGTATCACATTTTAAAGATGTATTAACGCAATTGAATGTGGCAGAAGAAACCACCTTTGTGTCTGACGAATATGACCTCAGTGTGCGTCAAAACCTCACCGCTCATCAAAACCTCACATTTGGTGTTAACTATAAAGCCTTAGATACCGAAACCCACAAACCATCAGATTCATTTCAAGAACAATTGGACAGCACAGGCTATTATGCACAACACCAATTACAGACCGACAAACTAAAAACCCAAATCGGTGTACGTATTGAAGATCACGAAAAATATGGTTCTCATACTGTGGGTCAAGCAGCAGCTCGCTACTTCTTTAAGCCTCATATCAGTATATACAGCAATATTGGTTCCGCATTTAAAGCTCCAACCATGAATGACTTATATTATGGTAACTATGCCAATCCTGAACTCAAACCTGAAGAAAGCGTATCTTATGAAGTCGGCGCAGATTGGCAGATGAGTTCTGCTTGGCGCAGTGGCTTATCGGTCTATCGCACTGAAATTGATAACTTGATTGATAGTGACCCAGCCAACGGATGGAAGTTTGCCAATATTGATGAAACGACCATTGACGGTACTGAAGTTTATCTACACTTTAATCGAGATCAATGGTTTGCAAAAACCAGTTATAGCTATAGCAAAGCCACCAATGACGCCTCAGGCGAAGACTTAAGCCGTCGCCCACGTCAAAAAATTGCTTTATCGCTAGGTTTGGCTGAAGAAGTTTATGGTTTATCTGCAACACTTACCGCCAATAGCCGTTCAGATAGCAGTGCCTACGATGAAGATAGCATTCCAGGTCATATGCAAATTGATTTACATGGTTATTACAATGCCAATCCATATACCAAATTGTTCTTTAACATTCAAAATGCTGGCGATGTAAACTATAAAATGGCTTCTGCAGGTAACTCTGATGGTCAGTATTACCTCAGTGGCGGTCGCGTCGCTTCTGCAGGCGTAACTTTCCGCTACTAAAACCCGCATAACAACAAAAACTTTAAAACAGCGCAGTTTATGGATAATGTAATGACCGACATTATCCTTTTTTATTGCGCCAGCTTTTATTTCTTACAACCAAGTAAACGCAACTTTCACTTTCAAACAAGGAACGATCATGGGCCACCGTTTAAGCAAAATCTACACCCGCACAGGCGATTCAGGCACAACAGGACTGGGCGATGGCTCACGTGTCGCCAAAGACGACTTACGCATTCATGCACTGGGCGATGTCGATGAACTCAATGCCTGCATAGGCGTTTTGCGCTCACAAATTACACATAGCAACATTCAAGACAAAAACACTTGGGACAAATCGCTTAGCCTGATTCAGCACTGGCTATTCGATTTAGGCGGTGAAGTCTGTATCCCCAATTACCATCTCGTACAACCACTTGCGATTGAGTTCCTAGAACAAGACATTGACCGCATGAATGAAAGCCTGCCAATGCTCAAAGAATTTATTCTGCCTGCAGGTACATTGGCATGCAGTTATGCACATCAAGCCCGTGCCGTATGTCGTCGTGCAGAACGTAGTTTAATGACCGTACACAACCGTGATCAAAATATTCAGGCACCATCTTTGCAATTACTGAACCGACTGTCTGACTGGCTATTTGTGGCATCTCGCAGCTTGCAACGTGCCGAAAGAGGCAGCGAAGTGTTATGGCAAAAGAACATCAACGACAGTATTGGTAACTGACATCACACTCTAGAATCGGAAACTAAAATAAAGCCCTGATTTTGCATCTAAAAAATCACGTCGGATGCTGCTTGAAATTTCACACCATCCGACCAAAATAAGAAATGTCATCTCTTTGTCACGTCGTACTTGCAAAATGAAAGCAAACTTTCAATTCATGGGCACATTATGCGCATAATTGGTCATCGTGGTGCGCGTGGCGAAGCGCCTGAAAACACACTCGGTGGTTTTGAATATATTCAAAATATTGGCATTCGAGCGGTTGAGTTTGATGTGCGTCAACTCAAAGACAATGCCTTAGTGGTTATGCATGATGATCAATTCATTCGCACCACAGGACAAGACAAAGCACTGTATGAATGTAGTCTGGAAGATTTAAACCATTACAATCATGCGGTGATGTGGTCGGACTGGAATAAAGTCGAAACCACGCCCCTACTCAATCAAACCATGACCATTATTCAAAATTTTGATCATATTGAAGTAGAAGTCAAAGCGGTCAACTCGCATGCCGCTGCCGAAAAAATTACCCAAAGTTTAGAGCAACATTTGAAGGGTTTTGAACACAACGCCATCATCACCAGTTTTGATCCGAAAATTCACTGGGCTTTGCAACAACAAAAATCACGCTTTAAACGCGGTTTATTGGTTGAAGATGATCTGCAATATCAAGCCATTGATCAGGCTTTAGAATTAGGTTGTTGCCAAATTGGTTGGATGAACGAACTCGCAACCGGTGCGCTCATTCAAGCCACACAACAGGCCAAACTGAATATCAGCGTTTGGACAGTCAACCAGATTGAACGCGCCAAACAGCTTAAAGATTTAGGGATTCAGGGTTTAATTACCGATTATCCTAAACTGATGATGCAACACTTGTAAGCGGTAACCTTAAGCATATTGATGAATAAATAAATGATTTATCGTGCTTGTTTGGCTACCGTATATCATATTTCCGTAAAATCTCGCAGATACCATTATATTCTGTTACCACCCAGTACAATACAACTGTACAATAATGCTGTGATCGTGAATACGCTCATGCTAATATGCGAAAAAATTAATCCCTAAAAAATTTAATACTATGATTTCAATCTATAGATCGGTCATAGCGTTATAACGGATTAAGCGTCCATTTATACCTCCCAAGGTTCTAGGAGTGCTGTTGGAGATGAATGCTCCCTTACCCAAAGCCCCAATCAACTGGATTGCCATCTTTGCACTGGTTTTCATACCTATTGTTGCCGTGATTGCAATTCCTTGGTATGCCTATCACCATGATTTTAGCTTAGCCGCTTGGATCAGTATGTTTGTATTACTTGGCGTAAGTAGCTTGGGTATTACAGCAGGTTATCATCGTTTATGGGCACACCGTGCCTACGAAGCTACGCTTCCTTTAAAAATTCTTTTGATGATTATGGGGACTTTTGCCGTTCAGAACAGTATTTTGTTCTGGGGTTCAGGTCACCGTACCCATCACCGCCATGTTGATGATGTCGAAAAAGACCCATATTCAATCAACAATGGTTTTTGGTTTGCGCACATGGGCTGGATGTTGCGTGACTACCCTGCCGCAGAGCCAAACTTTAAAAATGCGCCAGATTTGTTAAATGACAAATTGGTGATGTTCCAGCACAAATATTACGTGCCAATGGTAATTGCAGTGCATGTTGGCATTTTAGTGCCAATTGGCTGGGCTGTTGGCGATATGTGGGGTGTGTTGCTATTGGGCGGTTTAATGCGTCTGATTTTAAGCCATCATGTCACTTTCTTTATTAACTCACTGTGCCACATGTGGGGTTCTCGTCCATACACTGACGAAAACACTGCACGTGACAACTTCTGGTTAGCCATTGCCACTTGGGGTGAGGGTTATCATAACTATCACCATATTTTCCAATACGATTATCGTAATGGCGTAAAATGGTGGCAATATGACCCAACTAAATGGTTAATTTGGACATGCTCTAAGTTAGGTTTGGCTAAAAATTTACGTCGTATTCCAAGCTTTAATATTAAAAAAGCAGAATTGGCAATGCGCTTTAAATACGCAGAGCAAGACTTGGCAGTTTATGGCCACAATGTGAATGATGACATTGTGCAAGTGAAAAGCCGTATTGCTCAAGAATATGATGCATTTACCCAAACTTTAAATGATTGGGCAAAATTAAAAGAGCAAGAAATTCAAGCGAAAAAAGCGTCAATGGCTGAAAAAATCCACCAAATGGATGACAAACTCAAAGTTGAATTCCAGTTGGTTGAACAGCGTCTTTCACACCATCGTGAAACATTGAATTTGCTAATGCGTAACTTGAAAAAGAATCCAGTATCGCAATAAGAACAGCATTCTGATACTCCGCTAAAGCCCTGACCTGTTCAGGGCTTTATGCATTTTTAGACTTACAGTTTTTAAAGCCCAAGTTTGCTATAGTGAACCTCACTTTGTGCCAAACACTCCCCCACTATGCAATTTAATCCACGTTATCCCACACTACCCGCTCGCCTTTATCATCAACAGCTGCCTTTACCCTTAAAAGATGCTAAAGCTGGACACTTTAACGCTGCATTGGCAAAAGAGCTGCAATGGAGTAGCGAGGAACAGCAGCACTGGGTAAAAATTTGCAGCGGCCAAACCACATTTCAGGAATTTCCACCTTTGGCAATGGTGTATGCAGGGCATCAATTTGGACAATGGGCTGGCCAATTGGGAGATGGGCGAGGCTTACTGATTGCACAAGTGCTGGACACACAACAACGTACCATCGACCTACATTTAAAAGGTGCTGGGTCAACGCCTTATTCACGTATGGGCGATGGCCGTGCGGTTTTGCGTTCTGTGATTCGTGAATATTTAGCAGGCCATGCTTTAAATGCACTTGGTGTCCCTTCAAGCAATGCGGTGGGATTCACTTCATCTACACAAGGCGTACAACGCGAAAAACTAGAACTGGGCGCCATGTTATTACGCACCTCTGACTGTCATATTCGTTTAGGTCATTTCGAATGGATCAATCAGTATCAACCTGAACTACTACCTGAATTTGTGCAAAAATGTATTGAGTGGCACTACCCTGAATGCCTGACTGCCGAACAGCCTATACTCGCCTTTGCCACCCAAGTCATTCAGCACACAGCCGTGATGATTGCGAAATGGCAATTGGTCGGTTTTGCGCATGGTGTGATGAATACCGATAATTTAAATATCACTGGCTCTACTTTAGATTTTGGCCCTTATGGTTTTATGGAGCGTTTTCGCCCTAACTGGATCAACAATCATTCGGACTATCAAGGACGTTATACCTACCAACAACAACCCAGCGTAGCACACTGGAATTTATGGGTCTGGTTAAATAATTTAATTCCGCTTGAGCAAAGCCCTGATCAAAAAGAACACTGGAAACAAGCACTGGCAGCATGCTTAGAACATTTTGAACCCACTTTTTTGGAGCATTATAAACTCGGTTTATGTGAAAAAATGGGACTGCCAAGCTTCCATAAAGACAGTTTTGACTGCGCAACCAACTTCTTACGTATTTTGCAAAGTGAGCAACTGGATTACACCCAAAGTTTTATCCGTCTACAAAATAAACAATACACAGAAATATTGGATGATTGTTTAGATCGTCGTCAGTGGGAAATCTTTTTGGCGCAGTATTTACAAATTCGTGAACATCAGGATACCGATGCCTTAGATACTGCTATGCAGCAAGTCAACCCTCATTATATTTTGCGCAATCACATGGCACAAAAGGCGATTGAGCACGCAGAACGTGATGATTTTTCAGAAGTTGAGCGTTTATTTAACTTGCTCAGCCAACCGTATATTCAACAAACGGCATTGGAAAAACCTGAAGATTTAACACCTTTGCCAAGTGATGTGCCAGAAGTAATGGTGAGTTGTTCATCTTAATACGGATGCACTCGCCAAAGGGCGTTTAGAATTCCAACAAAGTTATACACATTTTCTGTGGAAAAAGCTGTGGTTATCCACAGGATAAACTTTTTAGGGGAAAATAAGTGGCACAAACACCGTCATCACTGCATCAAATCGCAGCAAGGGTTGCAACACAATTGCCTGAGGTTAGCCTTAGCGAACCTTTTGGTGATGGTTGTTTGGTGCATAAAGTTTTCGATAAAGTATTTATGCTGAGTCTGAATTTAAATGGTCATGCCATCATCAATCTAAAAGTTCAACCTGAACATGGTGCCATGCTACGCGATTTTTATCCGTATATCCGTGCAGGTTGGCACATGAATAAACAGCACTGGATTTTGATTTTTGCAGAAGACAATTTAAAAATATAATGAATAAATTTTACCATTGATACTGGGCAAACAATTGAGCGCCCATCCTCTTGGCCTGATTGGTATTTAGATCATCTGCAATATATTTCAAGCCAAAATTTTGATGCTGTACTGATAAGCCTAAAGCATGGGTCTGAGGTTCAAAATGGATTCCCCATTCTACACCTTTATCCCAATAAGCGTTCAATTGCCAAAGACTACTATATTGATTGCTGATTGAACTTATACCTAAACGCCAATTCTGATCTGACTGATAATTTAGATCAGTATAAATTTTAAAAGGCAGTTTCTGCGTATATTGATGATACTTATTAAATTGTCCCTGAATATCAAATCGTGGACGCTTATCCTGATCATAAGCAATCTGATATTGGGTGTAGGGTGCATCTTGCCAATATAAATAAGCCAAAGCATCTTGAATATTGATATTTACTTTCCAGTGATTCGCAATGGTCCCTTGTAATGAAGTATCAAATGCAAAACCATATCCATGATTCGCTCGCTCATTCCAGCCCATTTTATCTTCTTTTAATGCTGGCTGGTCATAACTATAGTCAATTTGACCATTAAGCCACTTCACACGATCCATAAGTTGTTCCTGATCTGTGGTTTTCGCCAAAGCATTCACCTGACCATCAGCATAATGTCGGCCAATCAGTGCGGTTGCACCTGTGATCAGGTTCCAGTTAGGTGAAAGTTGCCAGGTGTAGGCAAAACGTGACCCAACCGTATCAACGTGCTGCGCCTCAAGTTGTAAGTTATATTGGGTATTGGCATCAATCAGTTTATCATTTTTAACTTGATAATATAATTTTGCAGTGTCTGGACTAAATCGCAGTACATAATCGTAACGCCAAATCCAGCTAAAATCCCATTGTCCCTGTTTAACACCCAACTGCATTAGGCCATGGGCAAATGCATTTTTTCCCGATTTAAAATCTGGGGCATCCCAATCATCAGTAAATGCGTGAATCGACAAAGGTTCACTATATACATCTGCCTGTACTTGATAATAGATTTTTTCCTGGGCATTGGAGTAGAAAGGAATAAGCATTCCCAATACAGCTAGACTTTTTTTGAGCATATAAAAAGGGGGATTTACTCCCCCTCTCCTTTTATGATTATGGTGCAATCGCTTTAACGGTATTATCTGTGAATTTTGCAGAATATACATTATCTGACACTTTGCTTACTGTAGCGTATGGGGTGTTACCCACTTTAATCTCTGCTGAAGTAAACTTGTCAAGATCAGCAATTTCAACATAAGCACCATTGGCATGAGACAGTTTTGCCCACACCACAGGTTGATCTTTTGTAATCAGGTTATCTGTTTTAAAGTCAGCCGTTAGCGCATCTTTATCCACAGCGACCTTAATCGTTGCTGTACCTTTCTGGTACTCATTACGTTTAGCAGTTAAATCAATACTAAATGGTTTAATGCTGGTACCGCCACCTTTGACATTACCACTGAGTTTCACATTCAGGTCCGCATTGATAAATGCAGCAGCAGTTTCACCATTAGTCACATCAATCTGTTTTGACAAATCATTGTTTAATTTAATGCTTGCCTCTAGGTTAAGGTTCTCAGTTCCAGCAACTGCCTTACCTTTTAAGTTCAGTTCAGTCGGAATAATTTCTGTAGAGGTGCTTAAACTATCTTTAAACTGAACTTGTGTCGCCTTGCTTGAAAACTCCGTTAAGCTCAACTCTGCACCTGTACCTACAGCAGTCAATACAATATTCTCAAACTTAAATTGTGCAGTCTTAGGTGCTTGGTCACTAGAACGATCATCAAGTTTTTTCGCATTGTTATAAACAACTTGAGCAGTACTATCACTATTGAACGCCAAAATTGCCTCTTTCTTACTCAGGACATTCTTGGTCGCAATTTTCCCACCAGCAACCAATTTAAAATCGTAAGTTGATAGAGATGCCGAGAATGGTGCTTCAAGTTTCAGATTGGTTACAGCCACAGTAGTTTCATTACCAAAAACGTCAGACCATGTTTGTGTTTTAGAGTCCCAAACATAATCTGTCCAATATTTAGCTGTAACTCCCCCTGTTACAGTCACAGAATCAGGCTTTACACTCACTTTTAACGTATTATTGCTCAATTCATAATCAGGGGAATAATACTGACCATAGGTTGAAGCTTCTTTTAATAAAGCCTCTAACTCAGTTGCATCATATTCTTGGGTTGAACCGTTTGCAGCTTGTTGCGCTAATGAAGCCAAAGTCAAAATCAAGCTACTAGCATTCCCAATATCACTGCCAGCATCACTAATTGCATCAAATGTCGGCTGATATTGTGATTGAAGCCCATCGAAACTATCAAAATAACTAATAATCGTATTTGTTGTATCTACCAATTGCTTTGCCTTATCCAGGTCTGATGCTGGAACAGCTGGATTTTCAGGAATATTACCACCATTATTCGACGATGAATCACCGCCTCCACCACAAGCAGTTAAAATGGCTGAACAAGCTAAAACTAACAATGTTTTCTTAAACATTCTACTCCCCTTTTTTAAGGAAAATTGTTATCTAAATTCTTTAATTTAGGATTTTATAAAACCATTTTTTGGTTTTTTATAATCATATCTAGTTATATTTATAATGACAATCGATTATTTAATATAAGCCCTTTATTAATAAAGAGCTTATATTTTTTTACTCATCAGGATATTCAAAACGATAGCCCACACCATACACCGCCTGAATCCACTCATGCCGATTTCCCGTTTCGGCAGCGTCAGAAATTTTACGGCGCAAGTTTTTAATGTGGCTATCAATTACACGATCTGCCACTTCAAAACTGTCAGGGTTAATATGATCTAGCAATTGCGCACGTGAATACACCTGCCCGACATGCTCTAAAAACAATTCCAATAAACGGAATTCGGTTGGGGTCAAATTCAAGGTTTTTTGCTGATACCAAATACGCTGCTGTGCTTTATCCATACGGAATAAATCATTACTTTCTGGCTCATTTTTACGTTCCAAACGGCGCAACACCGCTTGCACGCGCGCGACCAATTCTTTCGGGCTAAAAGGCTTACATACATAATCATCTGCGCCCATGTTTAGACCTAGTACCCGATCAATTTCTTCAGTACGTGCCGTGACCATAATAATAGGCACATCGGACTGTTCACGCACTTTGCGGCAAATGGTCAAACCATCCATACGCGGAATCATCAAGTCTAAAATCATCAGGCTCGGTTTACGCTGCAAAAAGCTGTCATAGGCCTCTTGTCCATCATGAAACATACTGACTTCAAATCCAGCAGCTTCTAAATAATCTCGCACCAACTGGGCAAGTTCAATTTCATCTTCAACCAGCAAGATATGTTTCATGCACGATTCCTTAAAGTCCTTCAAGATTTGATTGTTTTGGGAAAGCTTAATTTGCAGCGTAAACCACCCAACGGTGAATGTGCAAAACTTAACTCTCCGCCCAATGCTTTGGCAATTTTGACCGATAAAGCCAGACCTAAACCTGTCCCGCCTGTGGCACGTGTACGCGAATCATCGACACGATAAAAACGCTCACCCAAGCGTGCCAATTGTTCATCACTTAAACCAAACGGGCTATCATCTACATACACCGTCCACTGGGTTGCGCTTTGACTGGTGTGAATATGCACCTGCCCACCTGCTTCAGTATAGCGAATACTATTACTGAGCAAGTTGAGCATAATTTGTTTAAAGCGGTCTATATCCAATTGTAATTGCGTGCCTTCACCCGACACGATCAAGTCCAACTGAGCCTGCTCAAATTTCGGTTTAAAGCTTTCGATTTCCTGCTCAATCACTTGCCATGGATCAATGCTCGAGAAATAGCATTTCAGCTGCATGGCTTCGGCTTGCGCCAAGTCCGATAAATCCTGTGTGAGTTTTTTCAGATTATTGACCTGATGCATCATCGCAGCCAAATGCTCTGGTGTGGCTTTGCGGATACCATCTTGCATGGCTTCAATTTGTGCCTGCAACACCGCCAATGGCGTTTTTAACTCATGCGAAGTATCAGCCACCCACTGACGACGTGAAGTTTCATGTTGATCTAAAATCACCGCCAAATGATTCAATTCGGTAGATAAATCCCCCAACTCATCATTACGATTGACCTTGACCTGATGCTGATAATGGCCTTTGGTTAATTCACGTGTGCCATTTAATAAGCGCTGAATTGGCTTTTTAAAGTAGGTCGCCAACAATAAGGCAGCAATCAAGCTCGCCAAAATACTTAAAGCATAAGCCAATAATAAATAACGAGTTTGTTTACTAAAAAAATTAATACTTAAAGCATCTTCCTGATCTAACACAGGTTTTAAGCCCAAATAGCCCACGACTTTTTCATTGACCATAATTGGACGATAGGAAATTTGAGTTTCAGCAGGCTCTCCCACTACAAATTGCCGCTGTGCATCATATAAAGATAGACGCGAACTCAAACCCAAACGGTCAGGCATCGAAATAAATTGTTTTTTCCCTGAAGATTCTGTCGTGTTGTTTTGCCCTTCATTTTTACGATCTGAACGGAAAGCATTTTGATTGGCACTTAAAGGAAAGACCAAACCTTCAAATGGCTGAAACTGTGAAGGTAAATTCAGTTCTAACCAGCGAAGTTCTGCGGCATTGGCTTGTCGTTTAGCTAGATCAGGCTCGACCACACTTGAGTTGACATTGGCGAGGGTGTGTTCCTGAAAATAACGCTGCTGCAAAGCAATGTCATACTGACGACGCAACCACCACCGCGATAAACGGTCATAATCATCGGGCGCAGCTTCACCTTCAATTTGGAGAATTTGCGCCTGAATGGCATTGCCCCAATCGTGATATACCGCATAGACTTCTGCCAAGTTTTGAGTGAGCAAGTCCAGCTTTTGCATTTCGACATCGGCCACATATTTGCTGAAGTTTCGCTGCATATTGACATGCAATACCCCCAAGCTGACCGTGGTAATCAGAAAGGTCGTCAGCAGCACTGTTAAGAACAGGCGTAATGCGATGGGTATACGGCGAATTTTCAAAAGCGCAATCTCAGCTTTTTTTGTCGATTTTGAGCATTGTAACCAACAGTGCTAGAAAAAACTCTCCATTGTTTCTACATCTTTATTATTTAATCTTTAATCATCCAAAATCACATGCTCTTGTATGGAGGAATTTAGAATGAATAAGATGACAAAAATTGCTTTAGCCACTGCCAGCGTTTTATCTGTAGGTGCGTTGACTGCCTGTCAATCCACCCAAGCACCAAAAGATATGAAGCAGTCGCAATATATGCATGGTCATTATCAGAAAGACCGTCACATGACGCCTGAACAACGCAAACAATTTGAAAAAATGCGTACTGAACGTAAACAAGTCATGCAAGACATAAAAAAAGCCTGCGATGGCAAAGCGGTGGGTTCAGCAGTCCAAGTCAAAGCAGGTGAGCAAACACTAGAAGGCACATGTGCGATTACATTTAAACCGAACCGTGATGAAATGAAACGTGGTGAACATCACCCAATGCGTGCCGATAAAGCCGATCGTGGTCAATTCCGTGGCATGCATATGCATCGTGGCGAACCACTAACCGATGCGAAACGTGCTGAGTTAACCCAGCAATACGATCAACGTTTAGCTGAACATCAAGCGCGTCAACAAGCTGCGACCAAAGCCTGCCAAGGTCAAACCGATGGTAAAGCCGTGCAGCTAAAAGTCGGCATACAAACAATAGATGGCAAATGTATCGTTCACTTCCAGCCTAAAGCACCTGTTTCAGCACCGGATAAGGCTGCTTAAGCCACTCTAAAAAGCATAAATAGATAAAAAAGGCGCAAATTGCGCCTTTTTTATTGGACATATCTCTTTACGCTTTTTGACTATTTGTATCATTTCAAATTCAGCAAAACTGTTTACACTCAAACAACTTAGCCATTTCAAGATAAAAATCTTTGACTTTGCAGTCACCAAGAAATGCTATGCAGATGCTTGTACCGAATTAGAAGATGTTGCACGATTACAACCATTCCAACATGGCATGTCTGAGAAGGCATGCGCTGAAATCCATTTAAAATATAACGCTGGTCAAACCAGTATTGAGGAAACCGATATGCCACAATACAAAGCGCCTTTACGTGATATGCAATTCGTTTTGCATGAATTATTAAATGCCGAAGATCACTATGCAAAATTACCTGCATTCCAAGAAAACGTAAGCCGTGAATTGGTTGACCAATATTTGGAAGCTGCAGCAGATTTCTGTGAAAATGAACTTTCTCCAATCAACCAAAGCGGTGACCGTGAAGGTTGTACTTGGAATGATGGCGTGGTGACTACACCAACGGGCTTTAAAGAAGCGTATCAAAAATATATCGAACTCGGTTTCCCATCACTTTCAGCTGAAGAACAATACGGTGGTCAAGCATTACCTGTTTCTTTAGGTAACGTTATTTCTGAAATGGTTGGTACTGCAAACTGGGCTTGGGGCATGTACCCTGGTTTATCGCACGGCGCAGTCCGTACTTTAGAACACCATGGTTCTCAAGAACAAAAAGATGCTTATTTGCCTAAACTTGTTTCAGGCGAATGGACAGGCACCATGTGCTTAACCGAATCTCACGCAGGTTCTGACTTGGGTATTATCCGTACCAAAGCTGAACCACAAGCAGACGGCAGCTATGCAATCTCTGGCGAGAAAATCTTTATCTCTGCTGGTGAACATGACATGGCAGAGAACATTATCCACATTGTACTTGCTCGTCTTCCTGGCGCACCTAAAGGTACTAAGGGTATTTCTCTATTCATCGTGCCAAAATTCAACCTCAATGCTGACGGTTCTGTAGGCGAGCGCAATGGCGTACGCTGTGGTTCAATCGAACATAAAATGGGGATTCATGGTAACGCGACTTGCGTGATCAACTTTGATAACGCGAAAGGCTTCCTAATTGGCCCTGAAAACCGTGGTCTAAACTGCATGTTCACGTTCATGAACACTGCACGTATCGGTACAGCGGTACAAGGTCTTGCAGCATCTGAAGGTTCTTTCCAAGGTGCGTTGACTTATGCCAAAGACCGTTTAGCAATGCGCTCACTTTCTGGTCCGAAAGCTCCTGAAAAAGAAGCAGATCCAATTATTGTGCATCCTGCTGTACGCAATATGCTATTGACTCAAAAAGCGTTTGCTGAAGGTGGTCGCGCACTAGTGTATCTGTTGTCTCTACACGCAGATATCGTTGAACAAGGTGCAACTGAAGAAGAACGTAAGTTCTCTGACAACATCTTGTCTTTATTGACGCCTATTGCAAAAGCATTCTTAACTGAAACAGGTTCTGAATCTGCAAAACATGGTGTGCAAGTCTTCGGCGGTCATGGCTTCATTTCTGAGCATGGCATGGAACAAATTGTGCGTGATACACGTATTTCATGCTTGTACGAAGGTACAACTGAAATTCAAGCACTCGACTTGTTAGGTCGTAAAGTTTTGGGTACACAAGGTGCAATGTTGAAAGACTTCACCAAAATCATCCATAAATTTGCAGAAGCCAACAAAGACAACGCAGCAATGCAAGAATTTGTTGAACCGCTCGCAGCGCTCAATAAAGAATGGGGCGATTTGACCATGCAAATTGGTATGCGTGCAATGCAAAACCCTGAGGAAGTAGGTGCTGCAGCAGTAGACTACATGTACTTCTCTGGTTATGTAACACTAGCTTACCTATGGGCACGTATGGCATTGGTCGCTCAAGAAGCACTTGCAGCAGGCACAACCGATGTAGACTTCTATAATGCTAAAGTGACGACTGCACGTTTCTACTTCAAGAAAATCTTGCCACGTGTTCGCTCACACGTAGACGTGATTGCAACAGGTGTAGAGCCACTATTTGCATTAGATGCTGAACACTTTGCTTTCTAAGCGAAAATTGAAACTCGCTAAATATTGAACATATTTAGCGGGATATTCAAAATGTTGTACTCTTGAGTACAGAAATTGAGAAAGGACGGTCATAGCATTGACAGTCCTTTTTCTTTATAAATAAAGCATTCTTTCGCTTTAGTCGCCTACAACATTCACAATTGTAGATTACACTGAACTCAACGAATCAAGATTCAAACAATAAACAGGTGAACTCACATGCCAATTTATAATGCCCCACTTGCCGATATGAAATTCATCTTAAATGATGTATTCAATGCAGAACAATTCTGGCAAAACAATGAAAACCTCGCTCACCTTGATGCTGCAACGGCTGAAGCAATTTTGGAAGAAATGGCAAAATTTGCCCAAAATGTGACGCTGCCGATTAACCGTAGCGGTGATGAAGAAGGCGCGATCTATAACAATGGTGAAGTGACTACCCCTGCTGGTTTTAAAGAAGCATTTAAACAATATGCCGAAGGCGGCTGGATTGGTTTAGGCGCAGATGAAGAATGGGGCGGTCAAGGCATGCCAAAAATGCTGACAGTATTGTCAGATGAAATGCTCTTTGCCACCAACCCATCATTCTTATTGTATCCACTACTGTCTGTCGGTGCAGGCATGGCGTTAAGCAGTTATGCATCACAAGAACAGAAAGAAACGTATTTACCTAAAATCTACTCTGGCGAATGGTCAGGCACCATGTGCTTAACTGAACCGCATGCAGGTACAGATTTAGGGATTATTAAAACTAAAGCTGAACGCAACGAAGATGGTACTTATAACATTACAGGTACTAAGATCTTCATTACAGGTGGTGATCACGACCTCGCAGAAAACATCATTCACTTAGTTTTAGCGAAAACACCGGATGCTCCTGCAGGTTCACGCGGTATTTCTTTATTCATCGTGCCAAAATTCTTGGTGAATGAAGATGGTTCATTGGGTGAACGCAACCCTGTAGCCCCAGGCTCAATTGAACACAAAATGGGCATTAAAGCCTCTGCGACTTGTGTGATGAACTTTGACGGTGCCAAGGGTTTCTTGGTCGGTAAAGAAAATGAAGGTCTTGCAGCCATGTTCGTGATGATGAACTACGAACGTCTGTCTATGGGAATTCAAGGTTTAGGTGCATCTGAATTTGCCTATCAAAATGCTGCGCAATATGCGACTGACCGTATCCAAGGTCGTAGTGCATCGGGTGTAAAATCACCAAACAAAGCTGCAGACAGCATTTTGGTACATGGCGATGTACGTCGTATGTTACTTAATGCGCGTGCCAATAATGAAGCTTCGCGTGCATTTGCGGTATATGTGGGTCAACAATTGGATATCACTAAATTCTCTACCGATGCAGAAGCTGTGAAAAAAGCCAATGACCGTGTTGCATTGTTAACTCCAATTGCCAAAGCCTACTTAACCGATACTGCTTTCAATGCGACACTTGATGCGCAAATGGTCTTCGGTGGTCATGGTTATATCCGTGAATGGGGTATGGAGCAATGTGTTCGTGATTTACGTATCGCCCAAATTTATGAAGGCACCAACGGCGTACAATCGCAAGACTTGATTGGTCGTAAAACCATTAAATGTAATGGCGAATTTATTGCAGAATACATTGCAGAAATCCGTGATTTCACCAATGGTTTAGATGCAGACCTCAACTTCATTAAAGATGCAACTTTAGATGCAGCGACTGAAGTTGAATCCGTGACTCAATACGTTTTAAATGCAGCTAAAGAAAATGTAGATTTCCCGAACGCAGCAGCGGTTGATTATTTACATGCGGTAGGTTTGCTCAGCTTCTCATATATGTTTGCGCGCATTGCCAATGCAGCCAAACAAAAAGAGGGTGAGTTCTATCAAAACAAATTGTCATTGGCACTGTACTTTGTACAACGTATTTTGCCAGAACTAGCTTTACGCATTACTAAAGTGAAAGCGGGTGCAGAAGTGGTAATGAACTTCAGTGAAGATTACTTCACCAACCAGTCTTAATTCATACAGTATCTGCAAAAACGCCTGAATCATCAGGCGTTTTTTTATACTAAATTTTATATCCCTATTCTAAATTGTGCATGAAATTTGCATTACCTTTGTTGAAGTCTGAATATCCATACTCAAACAGGAGGTGAAAATGGCAGTACGTCGTTCAAAAATAGATAGAAATATTCAAGCAGTTGAAAGCCTATTAGACAAATATGGCAATTGGGCAGTAGAAAGTTTTCATTATCTTGCGCTCTTTATCATTGGCTGTATGGTCATTTGGTCTGCTGGACATACGGTAATTGATATTTTCACCATCAAACAATATGCCACTATTGATGACATCTTATTGCTTTTTATCTATTTAGAACTAGGAGCAATGGTTGGTATTTATTTTAAAACCAATCACATGCCTGTACGTTTTTTAATTTATATTGCCATTACCGCACTAACCCGTTTGCTAATTTCAGATATTCAACACGACCATAAAGCTGATCTCGATTTAGTGATTATTACTGGTTCAATTTTAATTTTAGCCGCTGCAATTTTAGTGGTGCGTTTTGCATCTTGGCATTACCCTTCCGTTATTCGAGACAAGCACAGTGAAAAGCCTTTAGCACAAGGCAAAACCCCTCGCCCAGAAGATGATGAATTGGCGTAAAAATCTAAAATAGGTCAAAAAAATGCTTCTAGATACTCAATATCTAGAAGCATTGATGTCTATGATTTCACTTTTTTCTCAACGATTTGCCACCAACACATAACGCCCATGTTCAAAAATCCAGTACATACCTCGTGGCGGAGCGGGTAAACCCAAGTGCTGCCAGTCGGTCACCACACGATAGGTCGAACTTTCAATATGTGCGCTACTTGGCTCACCATTTACCCAACTGTAACTTTGGTGGTTATATTGCACAGTACTTGGCGCATTGTATTGAATATTGATGCCACTACGAATCGTGGGCTGCCCCCACTGCGGCACAGGTCGTTGATGGTATGGATAATGTGGTGGATAGGAATAGGGTTGCTGTGAATGATAAGGTCGATGCTGCGGATAAGCAGGACGATGTTGTGGCGAATAAGGACGATGCTGATCACGCTGTGTATTGACGCCTGTATATCCTGCCCAACGATTGGTTTCGGCCAAGCTCTGCATCGACACACCTAAAAATAGCATGCCACTCAATGCAGTTAAAATCGCCACTTTCATATCTAGCACTCCTATTTTCATATTTTTATTCTAAGCTCAAATTAAGGATAAATAATGAATAAAAAATCAGCAATTTTAAACTTTCATCTCCGCAGATTTCACCGACACGGCTCGCCATTTATGAAATATCACCAGCCCCTATGCTAAGATACATTTTTTTTGAAATTGGATGAAACCTCGTGCCTGAATTAAATTTTGACCGCCTTCATCAGTTTTTCTGCAAAGTTCCGAGTGTGCAGCAAGCCCGTGTAGACGCTTATGGTTCAGACGGTCAGCATGCATGGTGGTTTAAATTTCAAATTGATGTAGAGCACCCACTGGCCTGGCAAACTGTACAAGAATTGGGGCATGTCCTGAATTATATTTCCAGAGATGAGCGTTTACCGACTCAATTTTTACCAGTTTCACCGCCACCGTATATGAATGGTGATGCTAAAGATTTTTTATCGTGGGTGATTCAATGTAACCATCCAGAATTTAGTCCAGATGTGGTCTGTGACTGGTTAGAAGCCCGTTTGCCGAATCCTGTAGATGATGAAACACAATGGAAAATCAAAACCGATATTGCTGAGTTAGATCAAATGAGTGATAAAGATTTGGATGAAATGGTGCCGCCAAATCCTGTAAAGTAATATTCGGGTCTAAAAAATCCCTCTTTCAACAAGAGGGATTTTTCTAGGAATATTACATCTGACTGAAAAAGTTTAAAGTCAGAATGTCGATAAACCACTCCACTCCATAAAGCGATACAGCGCATATTTCCACTTCGACTCATCGGCATACACCGCATAATCCACACTCATATTTTTACCCTCAAGGTTTGACCATGCGGTATTAAAATAGTGTTGAGCATCCTGAAATACAGGGTCTTGCACCTGTCCGACCACACGCAAGTTGCTTTCTAAATTATAGTTTTTTAAATTACGTGCGGTGAAATTAGCAGAACCTAAAATCAACTCAGCCTGTGTGGCATTCGATTTCATCAGCATTTTATTGTGGCATTGCTCACCTTGGGTATTACACCAACGTACCTTCACCCCTGCAGCATGTAATTCTGCCGCCACCTGTCGGTTTGGAATGCCATTTTTTTCACGTCCAAAAGCATCTTTATTCGGGTCGAGTAATACCCGCACCTGTACGCCACGTTGCTGTGCAGCAATCAGTGCCTTGATGATTTGTCGCTCCGATAAATAGAACATCGCCAAATCCAGATGTTCTTGCGCTTTGGTCTGCCGAATCAGTGTCAAACTGCCCTCTAAAATGGCTTGTTCAGTGATGACTTGCACTTGAGGATAAGACGAATCTGCCTCAAACTCCCCCACAATCACCCCAGACAGATTGCCCTGCGACATACGCGCGACGGCTTGTTCTGTTTGCAACACATCTACTGCGGTATTGCCCGTCACCAATAAAGCGCTGTTAGAATGACGTGAACTGCCATCATGTGGATTAAACGACGTGACCAATGCTTTCCAGCCTTCGGCGGTATCGACCACCATGGTTTTACGATGGTTGGCTTTAAAATTAAGCAAGCTGAAATAACTACGTAAGGTAATTTTATCTTTGCCGAACGGACTTGGCAGCCAACCCTTTTCAGCATTATTTGGAATGCCCTGACAGCAGAGATACCAAAACCCCGACCACAGCGGATTCGATGCGCGCAGCGGGGTTAAATCTGTTTCAATCACATCAATACCTGCCTGACGCAATTGACGATAATGCTCAGGTGCAATACCGCCATATACCGAATTAATGGGATCGGTAATGACTTTGATTTCAATATTTGGCTGCAGCTGACGTTTATGAATTAAAGCATCGGTGAGTTGCTGTGTCAGTGGCTGATGCTGCTGTTTAGATGTTCCCACTTCAGGATTAAACAAGAACATATCCAATACAATGGTGCTTTGTGCTGCATCAACCAGCTCTAAAATTTCATTAAAAATTTGATGCTGTTGTTGCTGAACACCTTGCGCGTCGATATAGGTCTGATCGGCAATAAATTTAATAGGCGCATGACGTAATTTTCCAGTGTAATTCAGCCCTTCGGGTAATGGTTTTAAGCTGTGGTAGGTCGCAGACGCCAAATAACCTAAAGCCAGAAAACTTATAATAAGTCCCACATACGCCCGAGGCGACCAATTCAATTTTTGATGAATTCGCTGAAAGATACGCATAACAAAAAACCTAGTCCGATGCGCTCAGACTAGGTTTAATTGTTTGGATTTTCAAGAGGATTTCTGTGTTTTCACGCAGACATCCTGCTCAAGGCAAATTGAATTTTAGAAGCCAAATTCCACGCCGACTGTAAAGTTACGACCCACTTGTGGAATATTCGACAAGAACGATGTATGTGAATACACTTCATCATCGAGCAAGTTGTTGGCTTTAAAATACACACGGTAATCTTGTTTGTTGGCATAGTTTCCTGCATAAGCCACACCAACATTGACCATATTATAGCCTGCTGTTTCTTGCTCTAAATAAGCAACCTTGTCTTGTTTGAAGACACGATAATATTCCGCCATACCCGACCAACCATCGGCAAAGTTGGCATCCACTTTAGTCCCCAAACGCCCTGCAGGTACACGTGGTGCATTTTGATTGTCAATTTCACCACGCACATAATCACCAAACACACTGAGTTTATAATCAGGGCTAATCTGATACCCTAGCTTAGCTTCTGTACCATAAAACTTGGCTTTGTCTTGTTGATAATCAATTAAACGGAAAGTTTCTATATGGTCGGTGGTTGCACCATAAATATAGTTATCAAACCAGTTATGATAGACATGCAACGAATAATCCAGTTTGTCAGCTTCATAGTGCAAACCAAGTTCTAAATTATTCGATTTTTCCACATCTAAATTTGCATTGCCACGCTCATAAGTGTTTGTTGCAAAGTGGATGCCATTTGCATAAAGCTCTTGTGCCAACGGTAAACGCTGTTGGTGTGAGCCTGTAAAGGATAGTTTATAGTTCGGTGCAAACTGCCAGTTGGCTGCTGCAGAAGCAGATACGCCCGTATCTGAATAATCTTTTTGCTTCGCATCGACATCAATTTTTTGATGTTCAACCCGTGCGCCGAGTTCAACATGCACATCGCCAAATTGTTTATGTTCTAAACCGAATAAACTATATTTTTGAGTTTTGGTATCTGGCATAGGCACGGTTTCATGAGAATGATTGCCGTGTTGTTCAACTTGTCCAGTTAAATCAATTTTTTGCTGACTATACTGTGTACCAAACACACCTTCCCAACCTGCAAGGGGTTTGTGCACCAATTCTAAACGTGCATCATAGCCTTTGCTTTTAAAGTTACTGATGACTTTATTTTCTTCCAGTTCATCATGTTCATAATCGGTAAAACTGGCGTGCGCACGTAGTTTATCAAAACCTGGAAAAGGCTGATCAAGCTCGGTACGTAAATCATAACGGTGTGATTCTAGATCAACCCATGGACCGCCATGCGCATGTTCATCGTCGTCTCCCTCATGAGGAAGACATTTAATCGTATTTCGATTGTCATGATCTGGTCCACAACCATGATATTCATGGCTATGCCCTGGCAATCCATATTTGTCTTGACGGTTACTGTATGACACACCTACAAAACCACGATCATGAATCCATGATCCACCAATATTCACCGTTTGGCCTTCGGCAAAGGTATTGTCTACACGGCGTTCTTTTACCAACTCTTCATGTTCATGTGTATGGGTTGAGCCATCTGGTTCAACATGTACTTCTGTATGATGATGCTCTACCCAATAGTTTGGGGTAATGTAATCATTGGCTTTACGTTTTGAACCTTCAATACGCAGCGCAAATTGATCACTGAGTGCTGCAGTTACCCCCGCACTCACTAGCTTTTCATCGCTACCTGTGTTGTAACGTAAACCTACCTGTCCTTCTAAACCATTATTTGGCATTTGAGTTGGAATTTTTTGATCGGTCACATTAACTAAGCCACCAACCGTTCCTGCACCATAAAGTAATGTTGATGGGCCACGAATAATTTCAACTTGTTTGGCTAAAATCGGGGAGACAGTGATAGCATGGTCTGGTGAAAGCATAGACACATCGGCAGTTTCTGAAGCATGTTGCAGCACTTTAACCCGTGGACCATCTTGTCCACGAATTACTGGGCGGCTAGAGCCTGAACCATATTGATTGGAATATACGCCTAGCTCATCTGCCATCGCATCACCAATGGTGGTACTACGTTCTGCCAAAGTTTTTTGATCAATCACATGATCTGCCACTGCAAAATCTGCCGCAGTTTGCACCAAAGGATGTGCTTGTAACTGAATGGTTTCCAGTTGTGTGCTACTGCTTTCAGTATTGGCGAATGCTGCAGGTGTCAGCACTGAAAAAATGGAAAGTGTTATTAAATTTTTATGGAACGACATGACCCATGCTCAAATTAGTAAAAATAATTGATGTTATAATATAACATTTCATTAACATTGCAATAAAAAACATTGTTCCTCTGTATTCTCAATTAAGCTATTCATCACAATTTATTCTGATTTTTTATATTATTTACTTTGAATTGGTATGCCCTTTACGCTCTCACATGCGGTACTTGCCCCACCACTCGCCAAGCTTTCAGGACAACGTCTGCCTATCGCTGCACTCGCTATAGGTACGATGTTGCCAGATTTACACCGTCTGTTTACTTTGCGTCATGATCCCACTCCACATTTATGGTCAGCATTGCTGTATCCAAATTTATTATTGGGTCTTGTCTTTTGTGCGCTGTGGTATTTACTCTATCGCCCTGCATTGTATCGCTTTGTGGGCGTGCATCACCCTTTAAATCTAAACACGATAAAATCTGTACTTAGGTTTGTATGTGGCTTGATTCTCGCCTTACTGATTGGCAATGCCACCCATTTAATTTGGGATGGTTTAACCCATCACGACTTTCGTAGTTTTGCCTTTCAGGATTTTTTAGCGCAATCGGTACAATTAGGAACAGGGATTTATCCGATGCATCGCGTACTACAAATTGGCAGTTCTATTTTGGCGCTGCCTTTTTTGTTATGGATGAGCCTGTATTATTATCGCAAGCATCGACAGGTCAGTTCTGTAAGCACTAAAATTCGCGTTTATGCCATCGGCCTAATTATCTTGTCGATTGTATGTGGTGGTTTTTCACTTTGGGATTATGCGCGTTATATCCCCGATGCGACTTGGCAAGCCGAACTGTATTATTTTACGGGACGTGCCATCAATGAGTTTAGCCAAGGGGCATTACTCATGTTCAGTTTAGGTTGTCTGTTATTTTTGTTTTTGGATCGGTAAGGGTAGATAAAATAAAGTCAAAGCTCATCACTTTATCCTGAATCTTGCTGCATTATCCTATTTCAGACACATTCCTTGTAAAAACCCACTGTTTTTGCAGCAGGTTCTTGTAGCCACATGCCCAAAGAGGCATAATCCTACCTTTGCTAAAGGCGGTGCGCTGTTTACGTATTCGCTTCCTTAACCCATATAGTTGGATTTTTAACGCTATGATGCGAACTCATTATTGCGGTTCTTTAACCGAAGCTCAAATTGATCAAACTGTTACCCTGTGTGGCTGGGTACACCGTCGTCGTGACCACGGTGGTGTGATCTTCCTAGATATGCGTGACCGTGATGGTCTTGTGCAAGTCGTAATTGACCCAGACACTCCAGAAGCATTTGCAACTGCAGACAAAGCACGTTCAGAATTTGTATTAAAAATTACAGGTCGTGTACGTCGTCGCTATGCAGGCACAGAAAATGCCAATATGGTCAGTGGACAAATTGAAGTTTTAGGCAAGGAAATTGAAGTTCTTGCAGCATCTGAAACGCCTCCGTTCCCATTGAACGACGAAAATACCAACATTTCAGAAGAAATTCGTTTGAAATACCGTTTCTTGGACATCCGTCGTCCAGAAATGTTAGATCGCTTACGTTTCCGTTCTAAAGTGACCAACCTGATTCGTAACTATTTAGACGATCATGGTTTCTTGGATGTTGAAACACCAATTTTGACACGTGCTACACCTGAAGGTGCACGTGACTATTTAGTGCCAAGCCGCGTATCTAACGGTAGCTTCTATGCCCTGCCACAATCTCCACAATTATTTAAACAATTGTTGATGGTGGGTGGTATTGACCGTTATTACCAAATCGCAAAATGTTTCCGTGACGAAGATTTACGTGCTGACCGTCAGCCAGAATTTACTCAAATCGACATTGAAACATCGTTCATGAGTGACGATGATATTATGGATTTGATGGAAGGCATGACCGTGAAGATGTTCGATGAACTTCTAGGCGTGAAATTCGACAAATTCCAACGTATGCCGTATTCAGAAGCGATGCGTGATTATGCGTCTGATAAGCCAGACTTGCGTATCCCACTGAAATTGGTAGACGTTGCTGACTTGATGCAAGACGTTGAGTTCAAAGTATTTGCTGGCCCAGCGAAAGATCCGAAAGGTCGTATTGTTGCCCTTCGCGTTCCTGGCGCGGGTTCATTGCCACGTAGTGCAATTGATGAATACACTAAATTTGTAGGCATCTATGGTGCGAAAGGTTTGGCGTATATTAAAGTTAATGAGCTTGAAAAAGGCATCGAAGGTTTACAATCTCCAATCGTGAAATTTATTGAGCCAATCGTGCTTGATTTATTAAAACGTGTAGGCGCAGAAAATGGCGACATCGTATTCTTTGGTGCAGATAAAGCCAAAGTGGTAAACGATGCAATGGGCGCACTCCGTGTCAAAATCGGTCACGATTTGAACCTTGCAACCTGCGAATGGGCACCGCTTTGGGTCGTTGATTTCCCAATGTTTGAAGAAACTGATGATGGTAAATGGACCTCTGTGCATCACCCATTCACCTTGCCTAAATCAAGCGTTGAAGATGTGAAGAGCAACCCAGGTGAAGCTTTATCTGTCGCGTACGACATGGTGTTGAACGGTACTGAAATTGGTGGCGGCTCACTGCGTATTTATACTTTAGAAATGCAAAAAGCGATTTTTGAAGCTTTAGGCATTGAAGAAGAAGAAGCCGAAGAGAAATTCAGCTTCTTGTTGAATGCGTTGAAATACGGTGCGCCTCCGCACGGTGGTTTGGCATTTGGTTTAGACCGTTTGGTGATGTTGATGACAGGTGCTTCGTCTATTCGTGATGTAATTGCCTTCCCGAAAACCAAGACAGCTGAATGTCCATTGACTCAAGCACCTGCACCAGTTGAGGCGACTCAATTGCGTGATTTGGGTATTCGTTTACGTGAAAAACCAAAAGCAGAATCTCAAGAATAAGTTTTGAACGTTTCAGAAAAACCCTGCAAATTTGCAGGGTTTTTTATTAACTTCAATTTGGATAAATTCCAAGTTGAACAATAAAAATAATAATTACTTTACTTGGCTAATAGCAAAACGATTACACTGCACTATGCTAAACTGCCTAATTATGAATAACATTGAATAATTCAATTTCATACCTCATTTTATTTTGTTTTAAGGCTTCTGATCATTTTTCTTGTGGAACAAGCACGTTCGCGTTCACTGCAAAATTTATGCTTCATTTGTACCTTATATTTTGAGATCGGCTGTCTGATGTACTTAATTTTAAAAATAATATCTGTCTTTCCTTTACGCCTGCTGCAAGCAATTGCAATGATGGCTGCTGGTCTTATTTATTATTTTAATTTATCTATCAAACGCATCACTGCAATTAATATTAAACTGGCTTATCCAAAGCTTTCATCTGCCGAACAAGAACAGCTCATAAAAAAGAGTGTACAAAGTCAATGTCTCAGTTATCTAGAGTTTATTAAATGCTGGGGAATGCCACCAAATTACAGTTTGAATCTGCTAAAAAATGTTTATGGTGAAATGGTTTTAACTGACGCTCTTGCAAATAAAAAAGGAGTTATCGTGGTAGTTCCTCATTTTGGTTGCTGGGAGTTACTCAATGCATGGCTCAGTGTATATACAGCCCCCATGATTATGTATAAGCCTAATAAAAACAGAGGGATAAACCGATATTTGCTAGAAGCCCGAGAAAAATTTAATGCCATTTTAGTACCCACCAATGAAACTGGTATTCGTTCTATTTTTAAACATTTGAAACACGGCGGTTTAACAGTCATTTTACCAGATCATTTACCCAAGCCATCTGGTGGTATATATTCTGCTTTTTTTGGGAAAAAGACTTTATCCATCACACTAGTTTCCAAGCTTGCAGCAAAAACACAGTGCAATATTATTGGTTTAAGCTGTATTCGAAGTCCAAATTTAAGATATTTCAATATTCACTGTCAAAAATTACCAGATGCTATTCTGTCTCAAGATTTACAACACTCTGTAGACTGTCTAAACCTTTCAATGCAAAATATGATTGAACAAGCACCTGAGCAATATATTTGGTCATACAAGCGCTTTAGAAATTGCTTGGGCAATGTCAATATGTACCGTAAAGAGTAGATTTTTTTAAATACGTTTGCTCTTTTTGCACGTATAAAACCAAGATTTAGGTTATTCAATTGAGATCAATTTTCAACAATGGCATAATAGCGCTTCGTTTTGAATTTTGAGTTGAGCGTTACTATGGCTATGCGTCCTGCAGTTCGTAATCGTGGCATTATGCTAATTGTATTTGCTGTCGCTCAATGGTTGTTCATGCGTTATATTCTGGCCAATAACCTGTTTGCCTTAGACACCAATGACCGCATTTTGTACTTTAGCTTAAGTTCTATTGGCGGTGCATTTGTGATTTTTGTTGGGCTGATTTATATGGTGTTGGCGGGGAATTCGGATAAACAATAATAAATATAGACTTTAATAGATCAAAATTAGTTTCTAGTCTAATTTAACAGAGTTTAAAGCTGTTACTTTAGATTTTCGTATTAAAATTTATATAACCCGAATACTAGACTTCTTGTGTTAGTCAAATTTTAAGCAGCCAAAAGCTATATTTTATGAGGTTTTAGCCAATTCAAAAATTACATAAAACTATACTTTCGCAAGAGGTCTACTACTTAAATCAATGACTCCATTATTAGGTTACCTTTTCAATTAGGGTAATAGCTATTAATTAGTTTTTGGTATGCATCTAAATAACTAGAGGCCATTTTTTCAATACTAAAACAGTCCTTAGTCGCTTTTATTTGATCAAATATATAAATAAAATTATCATAATTATTATAAACTTCAGTTATTTTATCTGATAAGAATTGTGGATTATTCTCAAATTTTAATACCTCTGGCAAAATTTGTTCGCTAATCCCTGTGTGAGAGGAAATCACTAGTGGAGCATAATAAATAGCATCAATAGCGACAAGCCCATAAGGTTCAAAACGGGATGGAATAATTTGTAAGTCACAACTATACAACACATCATTAATATGATTACTAAAGCCTTTTAATAAAACTTTGTCTTGCAATTTAAGCCTATTTATCTGCTGTTGCAAATTTTCTTGTTCTTCACCTTGACCAAAAATATGACATTCGAACTCAAAATTAAGTAATGCAAGAGATTCAACTGCAATATCAAAACCTTTCATTTTATCTAAACGACCCACTAGTACAATATAAAACTTGTCAGGGCGAGAAATTTTAGTAGGTGGTTGGTATGTCATACCATTTTTGATAATGATCGACTCTTGCTTCAAAAGCTGTTTGGTATCCTCTAAAATAGCGACACATAAATCCGCAAGATTGTATTTTTTTTTATATTGTAATGTATGTTTTGTAGCAATAATTGGAATTTTTTTTGTCAAAAAAATTTGCGCATATTTCATAATCTCAATTTCTTTTGTATTATGGCAATGAATAATATCTGGAGATATTTTTTCTAATAATTTAGCCGTTTGATACAAAAATAGTGGGTTATAACGATTCTTCTCAAAATCAAATTCAATTAGCTGTACCTCATCATTCAAATAAGGACGAATTTCCTCCTGACTTAAAAGATAAACTTGATGTTCTTTGACCATCTCATTGCACAAATCAACACAGACTTTTTCTGTGCCAGCAAATTGAACCCAATGCAGTGTATGAAGAATCCTCATCTGTCTTCCTAAATTTCCCTATGACTATAGTACTTTCAGAAATCCCTTAAATTTCAATTGTAAAATCTAAACAATGAAATATAAAGATGAAAATAAAGTTATACGGACTAAAAAATACGATACTATTGATGTATAAGCTCATGCTAAGCACCAATATTTTACTGAATAAGTATAATATCTAATGTAGAATTAGATAGATAGTTTTATATATCTAATTTTTATGATGCGAACAATTTTAAAGAAATGGTACAAATTTCAACAAAATCAACAAGCCAAAAAATTTAATTCACATTGGTATATACGTTTTGGTTGGTTAGATGAATCCTTTAACAATCAAGAACAGCTTAAAGATCTTTTTGAAATTCACTCACCTCACAAATTTACCTTTGCCGATTGCTTCTACATCCAATACAATGATCGACACTTTATATTTTTCGAAGAAGTAAATGATGTTCATCCCGTAGGTTTTTTATCAGTCTTGGAGGTTTTTAAAGACGGAGCTTACTCAAAGCCACAAACTATTTTAAAATTGGACTACCACCTATCGTATCCTTGTGTATTTAAGGTAGAAAATGACTGGTATATGATTCCTGAAACCAGTGCTAATAAAACTATTGAACTATGGAAATGTACTGATTTCCCTTTAAAATGGGAAAAACATTTAAACTTATTTGAAAATATTGATGCTGTAGATACCACTCCTCTTTATCATGAAGGGATGTGGTATTTATTGACGTCCACACGTAGAAACTGCAAAAAATTTGGTGACCGTTTAGATATTTTCTTTACTGAAAATATTTTAAATCCTAACTGGCAAGAACACCCACAAAATCCAGTCTGCAAAGGTCATCAGCAACTCAGAATGGCTGGGAAGCCTTTTATTTATAAAAACAAGCTTGTACGTCCTAGTCAAGATTCATTAAAACGTTATGGTGGTAATATTGAATTCAAAGAAATTCTTGAACTTAGCCCAACCTCATATAAAGAGCAACTTTTAGAAGTTGTTTTACCCACATGGAATAATAACGATGATGGTTGCCATACAATAAATGTTGAACATAATTTTGTAGTTTTAGATGCAATACGCTTATCAGTTAAAAAGTAAATAAGACCAAAACAACTATTTTAGCAAATGCTCATAAATATTGAGCGTTTGCTGTGCCATGGCTATAACAGTTAACTCTTGCTTTGCTTTCATAAATAAAGGAGAAAAGTCCGCTTGTGCTTGTACAGTTAAAGCATTTTCTATTGCTTGTTGTAACTCTTTCGCTTGTCCTATATTTGCAAGATATGGCTCTGGCAACCATTCAATAACACCATTTACACGAGTAGATGCCATCGTTTTATTTGCTTGTAAAGCTTCAACCATCACTAATGGAAATCCTTCACGATCCGAGGACAATACAACAACATCAGCGATTTGGATTAAATCACGAGCATCTGTCCTAAAACCTAAAAAAGCAACACGATCTAGCATTTTTTGTGCTGCTGTTTGTTGCTCTAAATCTGAACGTAATGACCCATTACCAACAATAAAAAGATGTGCATCTATATTAGACATTGCGTCAAGCAGTAAACTTATATTTTTTACAGGCTCTAAACGTCCAATACACATTACTATTTTTTTAGAAGAATTTAATAAAGAATATTGAGTATAAATTTCAGATTTTAGTTGTTGTTTTTGCTCGTCAGATAAATTTGGTTGTGTATATACCCCATTATAAACCACATATGCTTTTTCACTAGGAATTTCTTGCGTTAAAGCCTGACTTACTGCAATAACGGCATCTGCAAAAGTATAAATTGATTTGTTCTTTTTCGTACCATGGACTGTTGTTACAAATTTAACAGGTTTTAGCCATGTTCTTATTTTAGAGACCAATTCAGCAGCTTTTCCTGCTTGTGCATGTACAATATCTGGATGAATTTTATTAATAATAGATTTTAGCTGGCAAAGTAAAAATATATTCCAACGACTACGAGAAAAATCTACAGCATGAAAACATACATGCGCATTAAATTTATCCACGTAGCAAGGGTGTGCAATAATATGTACTTCATGTTGCTGAGATAATTCGTTAACCAAGTTAAAAGTGTGTTGTTCTAAACCACCAACACCACCACTTGTTGCCAAAACTTGAACAATCTTCATAGATTATCCTGTTTATTTTTCATTTTATGATGTTGCTCAAATAATTTAGCTTCCTTTAAAAATGCATAAAAAGCATTTACCATGCTGTTTACAAAGCCCCTCCACCCATTTAAGCAGCTACGTCTAATAAAATAAGACTTTACAAAAGTGAGAGGCATGACTAAAACCAACTTTAATAAACTCGGCGCTTTACCTTTTTGGTATTTTTCTTGTGCTTTTAATTCAGAATATTGATTATTTTTTTCAACTTTAACAAAAATACTTGATTCACCATAATGGTAAATATCACCTTCTGCACGAACACTCTGACCATCTACAATCACATTTTCATGCACTTTATTTTCTAAGTCATATCGCCCTTTAGATTTACGAAAAAAACGTACCTTGGCATGCTTTTTTGTATGTTTACTATTGGGAACACCTAAAAACACATCGTTAATTGGTGTAATTAAAGCATCCAATTGATTACTTTGTATCGTTTGCTCAATTTCAGCTTTTAATTCAGAAGATAAAACTTCATCACCATCTAAATTTAAAACCCAATCATTTTTACATTGCGCCAAAGCTAAGCTTTTTTGACCAGCATAGCCCTGCCAATCTTGATGAGAAATCCGCGTATTGGGAAATGATTCTGCAATAGCATAAGTATGATCTGTACTGCCTGAGTCTAAAATAATGACCTCTGAAAAGTCTTTTACACTTTCCAGTGTACTCTCAAGCCATTCAGCACAATTTAATGTTACGATATAAACACTACAAGGAATCATAATTTATATCGTCCTTTGGCTAAAGCAATACGCATTTGCAAAGCATTCATTGCGCCATGTGTACTGACACGTGGAATATTAAATTGATTAGTTTCTGTATAAGCTTCTACTTTTTTACGTGTAGATACAGCATTTTTAAAACCAATTTTTTTTGCCATTTGTTGATGTTTGTCATTAAAACGCCCAAATGGATAAGCAAAGCTTGGACATTTCCCTACTAAAACTTCCACATCTTTTTTTGATGCCTGCATTTCTGCAAATGCTTCCTCATCAGATAATTTCAACAAATTTACATGATGCTGAGTATGTGCACCAAACTCAATTAAGCCAGAAGCTGACATTTCTTGAATTTGTGCTGTATTTAACTTCTCAATACCTTCAATTTGTGTTGCTAAATAAATTGTTGCCTTCGCATTATATTTTTTGAGTAAAGGAAATGCATACTGGTAGTTATCCTGAAAGCCATCATCAAATGATAAGGCAAAAACATTACTCTGCCCCTCATACTGGTCAAGTTCGGAAACGAAACAAAAAATAGCCCGTTTTTTTACCAAATACTGCAACAACTGTTCAAATTTAGCCGGTGGCATATTCATACCCGAAGCTTCTGCATGGGGGGTTACTTGATGCAACATCACGATACGTGGAAATTTTGCACTGCGTAATGGTAACCAAAAGGTATAATTACCCAATAAGTAAAGTATTGCAGCAAAAACAATTAAACCAAGTACCACATAAACAAACCACATTAGATATACACCTCATATGCCCACTCATATGCTTCAGATAACGGCTGATCAAAAGTAACTTCAAGCATAAATTGAGTAATACGTTTAGCATTAAAACTATGACGCGTTTTGCTCCAACCCAATTCTGCAATTTTTCTTGCCTCATCAGGATGATCTGCATAGTACTTAATTTTTTCAGCTAAATCATTTTGGTCGTTAAAATAGACAATTTCTTGTTCACTATACAGTTTTTCAAAATCAGGGATACAAGGGCTAAAAGTCAACAGGCCATTACCCGTTAACTGCACAATACGATCTGAACTGTATAAAGTTACATCGTTTTTACGTGAATAATTTAACCCCATACGCGCTTCTGAAAGCACTTTATAATAACCTTTTCCATACACGCCAGCTTGCTCAAAACAACCATAATATTGGTATTTCAATGAATGTGCTTGGAGAGTATTTGCCAAGTCTTTCAAAAATTTTTCACGTTCTGGTTCTTTATAAACAACACCACAGAATATAAATTCTTTATCAATATTTGTAGATTCAAATTGTTTTAGTATTTCAACATTTGAATGCCCGACGTTAGGAAAATAAGCTACTTTTAAATTTGGCTGTTTCAATTTTTGAAGATATTCTCCACCAGTCGTACAAAAAATAGCATCTAAATATGGAGAAAATTCACGAACAAAACCAAGTTTTTGCTCCAAATACAAAGGATCAACATACCAAAATGCAATTTTTGTCTTTGGGAATTGTTGCTTTATCTCTTTTAACACCGTTGGACTCATTAAATCGCTATGTCCAATCAAAACTAGATCTGGTTCTAAATTAGAAACTATTTTAAGAACTTCTTTATTTGCCCAATTTGCCCCTAATTTTTTTGTTTTAAAAATAGTTCCCATTCTAGCCATATCACGAAAACTAAAGTCATATACAAAATGACCATTTTCAATCAAACCCGCAGAAATCTTACGGTCTGTACAATAAAAATGAGCACCTTGTTTGTTGAATCCAAAATTCGCAATATGTAATATTTTCATAAATCACTCAAGAAACAAATGAATGTTCCATTTATAGATTGGTATATTTTAATCGTTGTTAAAAAAGAATAATAGGATATAAGCTAGTCCATCATAACAATTTAAACAACTACAACTCATTTAACTAGCATCCTATTCGCCACACGCTCTGCTTCTTTAAAAGCAGTCGTAGAATATAATTCAGCAATTTGTCTAGCATTCGATACAAGTTTTTGATCAAGCAAATGCTGTACCGAACGGGTGATACGATCCTCTTTCACTCGATCTATCTGAATAAGCCCTACTTTACAACCTGCGGTGAGTGCCTCGTATATCATAGACACACTATCTTCAGTCACCCATACCGCTTCCGCTTTTTGCATTTCTTCAAAAATCCAGCCCTGCGGCGTTTCTTCAACTGGAAAAATTTGCAATTGTGAAGCAAAACTTTGCTGAGCCAATGTCGCTAAAAAATCAGCAGGTGTACGCCTAGAACTCGTCAAAATAATCTCACACTGCATATTCTGCTGCACAATCAGCTCAATCGCAGACAACACCTTATCTGCATTCCATACATGCCGTTTAGATGAACCACCTAATGCAATCAAAATACGGTTTGGCATGTGTCGCTGCTCATTTTCAATTGGATTCAGCGCACCTTGTGTAACAATCACATTTGCCTGCTCTGGTACACCATCATGTTCAGGAATAACCACATAATTAAACCAAGACAATGGAAAATTTGGCTTCATTAAAATGACAGTTTTCGCTTGCGGAAAAACCTTACCCATCAAAAAAACACAGAATTGCGTATGACTGCCTACCCCAACAATATAATCTGGTGGCTGCGATACTGCAGCATGTTTTTGTTTTTTATATGCGGTCAATAAACTCAACAGTGGTAAATGATCAATTGAAATTTCTTCAAAAGTCAGATCAATATTTGTTTGCTTTTGCATTGCCTTAAAAAGACCCAATGCTTGAGAGCGATGACCTGCCTTACCATCGCTCACATATAAAATATGCATATTCACCCACCAGATCTAAAGCACGAATAGCATCATTTTACTAGATCAAAGCATTTAAAGTAAGCAAAGCTACATATCCTCAATGACTCGAAATATAAACTTCATTGAACTGTCACAGGGCTTGAATCTGCCTTTTCAGATTCAATGAGTAATTGAACCGCTCTTTCTCTAATTTCGGGAGTATAGTTTGGTTTTTCATCGGAATAGTCTCTCAGAATATTGAGTCTCCGACAAACCCGGTACGGTTCAAATTGCCTTAATAGATTGACCTTGTTGATGAAGTATTTGGATTGTCACTGCTTGCTCCAAAGTTAACATGTTGAGCAGTCCAAAAAGACCACTATATTAACCAAGGGGGTCAATTTTCAAATGCTGTTGGGGGGTCATTTTTACATTGCCGCTAACATCGAATAGCAACCTTAAGCACTAGAAAGGGTTTGAGCTAATGGAGCAACAGGAAGTCCAGAAGCAGCATCAACAAGTAAGCTCGTTTGTAATTCATAGCCTGAGTCGTACTGATGTGTCCTTTGGAGTTTTTGAGTTTTATTACGATGTGTCACATATTGGATTTGTGACCAATCATGAATAACTAAAGCATAGCGATGCAGCGATGTCTTAATCTGATCACAAGCAAGCTGTTGAATAGGTTCATTTAATTGTTTAAATGAAATTTTATCATTATTTAAAAACCGCCATACAGCTTGCGTCGTTGCGAAACTATTTTTTTGAGCAGAGGCAATATCTTTGATTGCAGGGGCAAGTGAAGCAAGAGGATTCATATTGAACTGAACAAGGTTGTTGTAACGTTTGACAAGGCGCTGATCTAAGCGAGAGATGTTAAAATTGAAGAGCATGCTCTTCAATTTAACGCAAAACATGGAAATTGTGTAGATACCTATGCCTTAAAAGAGGTGGTGCTGCAACAGCAGGTGCTGCATGCAGATGAAACACCGGTCACCATCATGCGGATGGGGGAGAATGATAAAAAACCGAAGAAAGGTTATGTCTGGGCCTATGCCACTACACAGTACAATCCAGTTCAAGCGGTGATCTATGACTTTCAGGATAGTCGTTCAGGCCAGCATGCTGCAGAGTTCTTGAAAGGCTGGCAGGGTTATCTAGTCTGTGATGATTACAGTGGTTATAAAGCACGTTTTAAATCAGGTCAGGTCATTGAGGTGGGCTGCATGGCCCATGCACGTCGTAAATTCCATGAACTGCATGTAACTGGGAAAAGTCAGGTCGCTGAACAGGCATTAGTGCTGATTCAGAAACTGTATGCGATAGAAGCAGAGCTCAGGAAAAAGACCGATGGTACAGCGGAAGACCGCCGCGAATACCGACAACAGCATAGTCAACCAGTGATGCAACAACTATATGAATGGCTCAACCAACATCATCTGACAGTGCCATCGAGTTCTCCCACCGCCAAGGCCATCAATTACACTCTGAAGCGTTGGCCAGCTTTAAGCCGCTATTTGGATGATGGCAATCTACCGATTTGCAATAATTGGGTAGAGAATCAAATGCGACCTTGGGCCTTAGGGCGCAAGAACTGGCTGTTTGCAGGTTCGCTGCGCAGCGGCCAGCGAGCGGCAAACATCATGACGTTAATCCAGTCAGCAAAGCTGAATGGCTTGGATCCGTATGCCTATTTAAGTGATGTGCTGAAAAGGCTGCCGACGCATAAAGCGACCCAAATAGAAGAATTACTACCACATCGCTGGAAATCCAACTCAAATTAAAAAATAGGCATGGGGTTCAGCGGACGCTTACAGCGCAAGGAGTGAAAACACAGTTCTGAGCGAAGCGCAAGGCACGTAACATCCTTTACTTCACTCATAAAAAAACCCTTATATACAATAAGGGTTTTTTAAAGATTAAACTAAAACTTAGTTTTTCTCTTTGTCTACGATTTTGTTTGCTTGGATCCAAGGCATCATCGCACGTAACTTGTTACCCGTTACTTCAATACCGTGAGCCGCGTTTTGACGACGACGAGCAGTCATTGATGGGTAGTTCAACGCACCTTCTTGGATGAACATTTTCGCATATTCACCAGATTGAATACGTTTAAGTGCATTGCGCATTGCTTCACGTGATTGTTCGTTAATCACTTCAGTACCAGTTACATACTCGCCATATTCAGCGTTGTTAGATACTGAATAGTTCATGTCAGCGATACCGCCTTCGAACATCAAGTCAACGATCAATTTAAGCTCGTGTAAGCATTCGAAGTAAGCCATTTCTGGTGCATAACCAGCTTCAACAAGAGTTTCGAAGCCCATTTTAACCAATTCAACAGCACCACCACAAAGAACTGCTTGCTCACCAAATAAGTCAGTTTCAGTTTCTTCACGGAAAGAAGTTTCGATGATACCTGTACGACCACCACCTACACCTGAAGCGTAAGAAAGTGCAACGTTACGTGCATTACCAGAAGCATCTTGATGAATCGCGATAAGATCAGGAACACCTGAACCACGTTGGAATTCAGAACGTACAGTGTGACCAGGTGCTTTAGGTGCAACCATGATTACATCTAAGTCTGCACGTGGAACAACTTGGTTATAAAGAACAGAGAAGCCGTGAGCAAATGCTAAAGTTGCGCCTTGCTTGATGTTTGGCTCAATCACGTCACGATAAAGTTGTGATTGGAACTCATCTGGAGTCAAGATCATAACAACGTCAGCTTGAGCTACAGCAGCAGGAACTTCAGCAACTTTAAGACCCGAATTCTCAGCTTTTTTCCAAGAAGTAGAACCAGCACGTAAACCTACAGTTACGTCTACACCAGAATCTTTAAGGTTAAGCGCGTGCGCGTGACCTTGTGAACCGTAACCAATGATCGCTACTTTCTTAGATTGAATGATAGATAAGTCGCAGTCTTTATCGTAAAAAATTTGCATTGCTGTCTCCGCTAAAATGCTTAGGATTCCTATCTTACTCAAGTACTTGTCTATTCAGTACTTCAGTAAGCTCTCCATCCTTTGAGATGGAATGAATTCGATGAGTAAAATTAACTATGAAATTTAGTTAAATGGTTAAAACTTTTTCGCCGCGTGCGATACCAGACACACCTGAACGCACAACTTCTAAAATGGTGTTTTCAGCAATCGCGTCAATAAAACCGTCAAGTTTTTCAGTTGTACCCGCAAGCTGCACCGTATAAGTCGTTGGTGTGACATCCACAATTTGACCACGGAAGATGTCTGCAGTACGTTTGATTTCAGCACGTGCAGCACCCGATGCTTTGACTTTAATCAGCATCAATTCGCGTTCAATATGCGGGCCTTCTGACAGGTCGACCACTTTAACCACTTCAACCAATTTATTCAGTTGTTTGGTGATTTGCTCAATTTTATGATCATCACCATAAGTTGTAAGCGTTAAACGTGAAAGTGTTGGGTCTTCGGTTGGTGCAACGTTTAAAGTCTCAATGTTATAACCACGTTGAGAGAATAAACCCACTAAACGAGAAAGCGCACCTGATTCGTTTTCAACGAGAACGGAAATAATGTGTCTCATTCTGTGCGCTCCCCTTTACCTAACCACATATCTTTCATGGATTGACCCGCAATTTGCATCGGATAAACGTGCTCTGTACGGTCAACCATTACGTTAATGAATACGCATTTGTCATTAATCGCCATCGCTTCTGCAAGCTTAGACTCAAGCTCATCGGCATGGTTAATTTGAATACCAACGTGACCATAAGCTTCCATCAATTTAGGGAAGTCAGGCAATGAGTCAACATAAGAACTTGAGTGACGACCTTCATAGTTCATATCTTGCCATTGTTTAACCATACCTAAAGCTTGGTTATTCAAGCATAAGATCTTAACGTTTAAACCATATTGCTTACAGGTAGAAAGCTCTTGGATACACATCTGAATAGATGCTTCACCCGTGATACATACAACCTGTTGATCTGGATAAGCCAGTTTAGCCGCCATTGCATACGGTAAACCTACGCCCATAGTTCCCAAACCACCAGAGTTCAACCATTGACGTGGACGCTTGTACTTATAGTAGTTCGCACCAAACATTTGGTGCTGACCTACGTCAGAAGTAATGATCGCATCACCATTGGTCACTTTGTCTAAAGCTTCAACTACTTGTTGCGGCTTCATCGTGCCATCAGTTGGTTTGTCATATTTCAAACCATGAACTTTACGCCACTCATTAATCTGATTCCACCATGCAGCAATCGCTTCAGGGTTTGGCTTAGACACATTTAATTGCTTCAATTGAACCAACATTTCCTGAAGTACAGGTTCAACCGCACCTACAATTGGAATGTGCGCCATGATAGTTTTTGAAATGGTCGCAGGGTCAATGTCAATATGAATGACTTTGGCATTTGGACAGAATTTTGCAGGGTTATTGGTTACACGGTCATCAAAACGCGCACCAATACACAAAATCACATCGGCATTGTGCATGGTCATGTTGGCTTCATAAGTACCATGCATGCCCAACATACCAATAAATTGTGGATCATTACCTGGGAACGCGCCCAAGCCCATCAATGTATTGGTTACAGGGAAGCCCAAGATGTGTGCAAGTTCAGTCAATTGCTCAGAAGCATTGCCTTGTACAACACCACCGCCTGAATAAATCACAGGACGTTTGGCATTTAATAGCTCATCAATTGCTTTGCGAATTTGACCTGAGTGACCACGATGCGGCGGTTGATACGAACGCATCTTCACTTTTTCTGGGTATTCGTAAGCAAATTTTTCTGCTGGGTTGGTTGCATCCTTAGGAATATCAACCACCACAGGACCAGGACGACCTGAAGATGCAATATAGAATGCCTTCTTAATCACTGAAGGAATTTCGCTTGCATGACGCACTTGGAAACTGTGTTTTACAATCGGACGTGAAATACCCACCATATCGGTTTCTTGGAAGGCATCTTCACCAATCAAGTGTGTTGCAACCTGACCAGACAAAATCACCATTGGGATTGAGTCCATATACGCAGTTGCAATTGGAGTTACCGTGTTGGTTGCACCTGGACCTGAAGTCACCAGTACCACACCTGTTTTACCTGTTACGCGCGAGTAGGCATCTGCCATATGACCAGCAGCTTGCTCATGGCGCACAAGGTAATGATTAATTTTGTCTTGTTGAAAGAACGCATCGTAAATATGAAGTACTGCGCCGCCTGGGTATCCAAAAACATGTTCAACGCCTTCGTCCGCCAATGCGCGAACGAGCATTTCACCACCAGATAAAAGTTCCAACGTGATTCACCCTAGTCTTGTCACTGCAAAATGGGAGACACCTGCAGTGTTTTGTTCATTAATTCCTGCACTGTTATAGCACACATATTTCATAGTTTTCATGGCAATAGGAAAAATTTCTGATCTGATTACCGTATAAGCAATATGAGATCTAAAATGTGTTGGGGTAAACACATTTTATAAGCTTTGTTCAGCTTCTCGGCTAGAGAAGTTGCCCATTGCATGACATGACACTTATTCGAAGGGTGATCGATCTAAGGCACATAAAACTAAAGTGTGCATTTTTGTAGTTTACCCGACTAAAGTCAAGTTTAAAAATCGGCTTTTTCTGCTTTATTTATAAACTGGGCATTTTTTACGCTTTTGTCATCCATCACAATTTAATCCAAAGTCCAATATTTCCATATAAAACAAATAACTTTCAGATATTTGCTGAATTTTTTATAATTTTTTCATATCACATACATAAAAATAAAGAATGAATTAAAAAATATATAAATCGCTTGGTTATGATTCACCAACGCATTTCAGCTTATTTTAACTTGCAAATAGACAAGTCAATGCTCCAATTTTAAATAGGCGATATTGCAGATAAAAATCATCGAAAAATTGTCAATAAATCCTAGCTTCATGGGGAATTATTGCTAAAATTTAGCCAACATGATTTTTTGTAATTGGTTTTCTGCCATTTACCCTTTTTGCTCAGGACTTCCAAACATGAAAACGCCAATGATCCGCTTGAGTTGTCTTTCTGCAAGCTTGATTTTAATTTTTGCCACTAGCTCAGTTTCTGCAAAACAATATTACAAGTGGGTCGATGCAAATGGTTCAACCCATTACACCACGACACCGCCGCCAAAAACAGCCAAGAAAAAAGGTAAAGTCGATACCTACGGCTGGAAAAATTCAGCACCTACTGTTGCCATTCCTGCAAATTCTACTGCGAACCCTGAGCCTACTGCTGCAAATGCAACAAACCAACAAGCGACACCAACCACAAATCATCCTGCAGGAAATCCAGCTATGGATCAGCAACAACGTGAAGCCAATGCAGCTTTAAATCAGGCACAACAAGAACGTGCCAACCCACAAGTTTTTTAAGTTTTAAGCCATAAAGTACGACTCGCTTAAATTTTCCTGCACAATCCAACGCGCAAAATTCAATTTAGCTGCATTTTGCGCTATGCTGTGTGACACACTTTTTTTAACCGTTTATTCCTGATTTAACCTTATGACTACTCACATTGACCCTGAATATCAAGCCAGTGCGATTGAACCCCAAGTCCAAAGCGACTGGGAATCTCGTAAAGCCTTTAAAGTTGCCGACACAGTCGAAGGTCCACATCGTTATATCCTCTCGATGTTCCCTTACCCAAGCGGCAAACTGCACATGGGTCACGTGCGTAACTACACCATTGGTGATGTAATTAGCCGTTTTCACCGTTTAAAAGGTGAAACAGTCTTGCAACCTATGGGTTGGGATGCTTTTGGTTTACCTGCTGAAAACGCAGCGATTGCGCATCAGGTTGCCCCAGCTAAATGGACTTTTGAAAATATCGCCTACATGCGCGACCAATTGAAAAAACTAGGTTTGGCAGTAGATTGGGATCGTGAATTTGCCACTTGCACCCCAGAGTATTACCACTGGGAACAATGGTTATTCGTGCAACTGTATAAAAAAGGGTTAATTTATCGCAAACTCTCGACAGTCAACTGGGATCCTGTCGATCAAACAGTTTTGGCCAATGAACAGGTCGAAAATGGTCGTGGTTGGCGTTCAGGTGCATTGGTAGAAAAACGCGATATTCCAATGTACTACTTCCGCATTACCGATTATGCCCAAGAATTATTAGACGATTTAGAAACTTTAAAAGATGGCTGGCCACAGCAAGTCTTGACCATGCAACGCAACTGGATTGGGCGTTCGCAAGGGATGGAAATCACATTCCCATCGGCAAATCCTGAAATTTATGCAGATGGTCTGACTGTATTTACAACGCGTGCTGACACGTTAATGGGTGCAACTTATGTGGCTGTTGCTGCAGAACATCCAATGGCGTTAAAAGCAGCAGAAAACAATGCACAATTAAAAGCCTTTATTGAAGAATGCCGCATGGGTTCTGTGGCAGAAGCTGACCTTGCCACTGCCGAGAAAAAAGGCATGGCGACTGGCTTATTTGTGAAGCATCCAGTAACAGGTAAAGAATTACCTGTGTGGATTGCCAACTATGTGTTGATGTCTTACGGTTCTGGCGCGGTGATGGCTGTACCTTCACACGATGAGCGTGATTTTGAGTTTGCCAATAAATTCCAATTGCCAATTATTCAGGTGATTGATGCCAAAGGTGCAGACGATGCGGACTTTGACACAACCCAATGGCAAGAATGGTACGGTTCTAAAGAAGGTAAACTGGTCAATTCAGGCGAATTTGATGGTTTAGATTTCCAAGCGGCTTTTGATGCACTTTTAGCGAAATTAGAGCCACAAGGCTTAGCCAATGTAAAAGTACAATTCCGTTTACGTGACTGGGGTGTTTCACGCCAACGTTACTGGGGCTGCCCAATTCCGATGATCAACTGTGAAAAATGTGGACAAGTTCCAGTTCCAGAAGATCAGCTTCCTGTCATTTTACCTACCGATGTTGTGCCAGATGGCTCAGGCAACCCGTTAAATAAAATGCCTGAATTCTATCAAACTACTTGCCCATGCTGTGGTGGCGAAGCACGTCGTGAAACCGATACCTTAGATACTTTTGTAGAATCATCTTGGTATTATGCACGTTATGCATCTCCAGATTTTACAGGTGGTATGGTCAAACCAGAAGCTGCGCAAACTTGGTTACCAGTTAATCAATATATTGGTGGTGTAGAACACGCCATCTTGCACTTATTGTACGCGCGTTTCTTCCACAAACTTATGCGTGATGAAGGCGTGGTACAAGGCAATGAGCCATTTACCAACTTACTGACTCAAGGCATGGTCTTGGCTGACACCTTCTACCGCGAAGCAGAAAGCGGCAAGAAAACTTGGTTTAACCCTGCCGATATCGAGCTTGAAAAAGACGAAAAAGGTCGTGTTCTTTCTGCAAAATACATGGGCGATGGTCAAGCTGTGATTGTTGGCGGTCAGGAAAAAATGTCGAAATCGAAAAATAACGGTATCGACCCGCAAGCCATTATTGACCAATACGGCGCAGATACTGCACGTGTATTTATGATGTTCGCTGCACCACCTGATCAGTCTTTAGAATGGTCAGATGCAGGTGTTGAAGGTGCGAACCGCTTCTTAAAACGTGTTTGGCGTTTGGCGGCAGGTTTCCTTGAAAAAGGCAGCAATGCAACTGCAATAGACAGCAGCAAACTTGCTACAGCAGCACAAGACTTACGTCGCAAAACCCATGAAACCATTCAAAAAGTGGGCGATGATATTGAGCGTCGTCATGCGTTCAACACTGCAATTGCAGCATTGATGGAACTCTTGAATGCTTGCAACAAGTTTGAAGCGCAGAACGAACAAGACCTTGCGGTTGAACGTGAAGCAATTGTGACTTTATTGACCTTGCTTGCGCCATTTGCACCACACTTGAGCCAAACCTTATTGGTAGAGTTCGGAATTGAATTAACCTCTACCCTATTCCCTGTGGTCGATGAGTCTGCATTAACCCGCAATACTCAAACGATTGTGGTGCAGGTAAATGGTAAATTACGCGGCAAGCTTGATGTAGCGGTAGATACATCTAAAGAAGACATTCTTGCACTTGCCAAAGCGTTACCAGAAGTACAACCATTCTTGACTGGGCCAACCAAGAAAGAAATTGTGGTACCGAATAAGCTAGTGAATTTGGTGGTTTAAGTGCTTTTAAACCTCCCTTTTTTAAAGGGAGGTTTGGAGGGATTTTATAAAACAATCCCCCTAAACCCTCCTACAAAAAAGGAATTAAAACAATTTCCAAACAAAGCCCGTTGTCAGTCAACGAGCTTTGCACCTACAATCAAGATATTCTCAACTTCCGCTTTTAAACTTTCAAGAATATTACAGAGGACAGCACATGCACTTTAGCCAACGTCTAGCAGTCATTGTTTTAACTTGTGGACTCAGTGCTAGCTTAGTCGGCTGCGGTTTTCATCTTAAAGGCACCAATCCAAGCATTGCACCTGTGGCTTATTCAAAAATGAGTCTGGCTTTACCGAGCAATGCTGAAGAATTAGAAGAAAAACTTTCCATTCACATGGGTACAGCGGGCGTACAACTCAGCAATGACCCTAATGCCTATGTACTGCGTGTACTTGACTATACGCCACGTCGCTTGGAATTGAATGGCAAACTGGTAGAAACCTTATTGCGTTTGAGTGTGACTTTCCGTATTGAAGATGCGCAAGGCAACCCGATCACCGAACCTCGTACCGTCATGGCAACGCGCAGTTATCAATACGATGTCGCAACTGTGAATACCGATGATCAGGAACAAAAATTCTTAAAAGAAGTCATTATTGATGATGTAGCACAGCAAATTGTGCGTCAAATTTCATCTAATCGTTTACCTTTGGTCAACCCACCTGTGTATTCAAACCCTAAATAAGTTTTCGAGTGCGAATTTTTTATGAAACTTGACTATCTACAAGCCCTCAAACGTGTCGATGAAGCACGTGGCGTATGGATTTTGCATGGTCAAGAACCCTTACTCGAACAAAACTTGCTGGATGCTTTTCGTGCCAGTTGGCAAAAACAGGATATTGAACGTCAGCGTTATGATTTAAATAGCGTTAGCGATTGGAAAAATGTATTCAATGCCTTAAACAGTCTGTCACTGTTTTCGAGTCAATTGGCGGTTGAAGTACACGGCAATATCAAGCCTGATGCCAGCACACTAAAACAACTGAAAAGTTATATTCAACACAATGAACAAAACTTGCTGTTGGTGGTAATGCCGAAACAAGACAACAATAGTCTGAAATCCAGTTTTTTTCAGTTGATTGATGCCAATGGGGTCAATGTTGCACTCACGGCGAATTATCCTAAAGATCGGCAGCAGATTTTAGGTTTGGAGGCAGAAAAGCTTGGCATCCAATTGGGACATGATGCGTGGCAATGGTTGGAACAACATCATGAACACAACCTTTTGGCTGCCAAAAATAGCTTAATGCGGGTCAGTGACACCTTTCCTGAAATTCAGCAGATTCAGATTGAACATTTACATGCCTGTTTACAAGATCAATCCCGTTATAGCACTTATGATTTAAATGATGCTTTACTGACGGGAAATCTAGCGCAAGCTATGAAAATTTTTCAATACCTCATGGCTTCGGGTGAAGCCATGAGTTTAATTTTGTGGAGCATCAGCAAAGAAATGCGCTTACTGATGCAATTATTTGAACAACCACAAAATGCTTTGCAACTGGGTATTTGGAAAAACAAAGTCAGTGTTTATCAGCAAGCTTTGCGACGTTTAAATCCAAATAGTTTCTTGCAATGGCCCGCCCTATTATTGCGTATTGATGCCGCCATCAAAGGGATGTCCAAGGAAAACCCTGAACATTTGGTGCTACAAGCCATTACAGAACTCTGTGGTAAAACGCTGTTTGCTTCTCACTCGGCTTAATTAAGCAGACTTCATCAAATAATTTTTAAAATCATCTGCTTTTCAGAGGATTAGCTAAAGAAACGTGCAAACCAACTTTTACCTTTTTTCTGTTCCTGCGAACGCAAATAATGCAGCATATTGTCGCGTACCGCATCGACATAATCCTGATCATCATGCTGAATATGGTTAATCAACCATTTAGACAACAAACGATACAAATCATGTTCTACCGATTCGCCATTGGCAAAACGCTGACGGCAATCATTCAAACGCTTCACAAAGAGTTCGTGAATACCACGATGTGATGGTAAGTATTGATAATTGACCTGTGACAACAAGTTTTCTTCAAAGCTAAAATGCGATTGCGTATAGTCAATCAAGTCATCCAAGACTTCTTTGATTTGCTCCCGCGCACCTGTCGCCCGAATTTTTTCCAGCGCATTAATATAGTCCAGAATTTGTCGATGTTGATTGTCAATCACATCAATTCCGATATTAAATTTCTCACTCCACTCCATGATTTACCCCTCAGATTTTTTGCTTAAAGTCATGTTTTATTGCATCGTCCCGATGCCGTATTATCCTAATGATTAAATCCATAATTATTTTATGGAATTTAATACTAGCTGCTTTTAATTCTTAAATCCATATAGAAAATAAGGTTTTTTAAGCAACTTAGACCATAGTTGTATTTTTCAGCATTTATCATAAAAATTCATAAAATTATCATAGAGATGAAACAAACTACCCCACCTCGTTAACAGATGCTATTTTCACTTTTTTTATGGATGTAATACCGTACTCAGACTGTATTAAATCTAGCTCAAACCACTAATAAATAATTCTCATTTGCAGTTTCTTCAAAAAATTCACGATTTATCCTTATTTCACTTCTATAATCCTTTTAATTTCTTTTTCTGTTTTTTGACTCATGCCAAAAATAAAATCGACCAAACTTATTGCGGGAATTATCATTGCGCTGATGCTGGCATTTGCCGCTTGGTATTTTTTAAAACCCAAAGAACAACAACCGCAATACATTACTGCCGAAGTGAGCCGTGGAGATATTGAAAGTGCGGTGTTGGCAACAGGCGTACTTGAAGCCACCAAAATGGTCAGTGTTGGTGCGCAAGTTTCAGGTCAAGTCAAAAAAATGTATGTTCAGTTAGGCGATCAAGTCAAACAAGGACAGTTGATTGCCCAAATTGACTCCGTACGACAGGAAAATGAGTTTAAAACAGCGCAGGCCAGTATTAAAAACCAACAGGCACAATTGGCGGTTCGACAAGCCAATCTCGCCAAAGTCGCAGCAGAATATCAGCGTCAACAAGCCATGTATGCGCAAGATGCGACCTCACGTGCCGAACTTGAAACTGCCTTAGCCAACTATAAAACTGCACAAGCAGAAATTGCTGCCATTAATGCTCAAATTGAACAGTCACGCCTAACTTTAGACACGTCTAAAGAAAATTTAGGTTATACCCGTATTCTTGCCCCAATGGATGGCACTGTCGTTGCAATTGTGACCGAAGAAGGTCAAACCGTGAACGCCAATCAAAGTGCGCCCACGATTGTTAAATTAGCCAAACTTGACACCATGACTGTAAAAGCAGAAATTTCTGAAGCGGATGTAATGAAGGTCGAAGAGGGACAAACGGTCTATTTCACCACCTTGGGCAACAGTGAGAAAAAACATTATGCTACTTTACGTCAGGTAGAACCTGCACCCAAATCCATCAATACCGAAAGCAATAACAACACCTCATCATCTTCAAGTTCTGCCGTGTACTACAACGCTTTATTTGACGTACCAAATGAAGACGGCAAGCTACGCATCAATATGACCGCACAAGTGTCCATTGTATTGGCAGAGGCACGCAATGTGCTGACCATTCCTGCTGCTGCGGTACAAGGTGCAAACCGTTCACGCAGTCGTGGCAACAGCAATAATTCAGACAGCAACGTACGTGCTGAGCGCGACAATACCAATGCTAGCTCTGCCAAACGCCCTGCCCGCTTGGAGTTGACTGCCAATGAAAAAGCCTTGATTGATCAAGGTAAAGCCTCTTTAGGTATGGTACGTGTACTGCAAGCTGATGGTTCAGCTCGTCCACAATCGGTATTGCTTGGCTTAAACAACCGTGCAACGGTACAAGTCATTCGTGGCTTAAAACTGGGCGATCAAGTCATTATTGCCGATGGTTCTGATACCTCAAATGATGCGGCGAAGCGTGGTGGTCGTGTTGGCCCATCAGTGAGAATGTAAGATGAGTCAGTCACAACCTCTGTTAGAGGTCACCAATCTGACCCGTGAATTCCCTGCGGGTGAATCTACAGTGCAGATTCTCAAAGGCATTGACCTGAAGATTTACCCAGGTGAATTGGTTGCGATTGTAGGTCAGTCGGGTTCGGGAAAATCCACCCTCATGAATATTTTGGGCTGTTTGGATCAACCCACCACGGGCAGCTATAAAGTCAAAGGACGCGAAACCCGACAACTTGAAGCCGATGAATTGGCACAGCTACGTCGTGAATATTTTGGTTTTATTTTCCAGCGCTATCACTTATTGGGTGATTTAAGCGCTGCGGGCAACGTCGAAGTGCCTGCAATTTATGCAGGTGCCGATGTTGAAGAGCGACAAACACGCGCGACTGCGCTGCTCAGTGACTTAGGTCTAGCCGATAAAACCCAAAACCGCCCAAGTCAGCTTTCAGGTGGACAACAACAACGTGTATCCATTGCACGTGCCTTGATGAATGGTGGCGATGTGATTCTTGCCGATGAACCCACAGGTGCACTCGACAAGAATAGCGGTATTGAAGTGATGCGGATTTTGCGTGAGCTAAATACCAAAGGTCACACCATCATCTTGGTCACACATGACCATAATGTCGCTAAAAATGCCACACGGATTATTGAAATCAGTGACGGGCTTATTATTTCTGATCAGCCCAACACACCTGCCGATCAAGATGATATTACCCAACAAACTTTGCAACATTCACCACAAAAAAGAACTTCAGCTTGGCGTTCTGTATTTGATCGTTTAGGTGAAGCCTTCCGCATGGCGCTACTGGCGATGAATGCGCATCGCATGCGCACCTTTTTAACCATGCTCGGGATTATTATCGGGATCGCTTCGGTTGTATCTGTTGTGGCACTTGGCAATGGTTCACAGAAACAAATTTTAGAGAACATCAGCAGTTTAGGTACCAACACCATTACCGTGTTTCAGGGGCGTGGTTTTGGTGATACCTCGCGCTCATCTCAGCTTAAAACCCTAATTCCTGCCGATGCCGATGCTTTGGCAGAACAACCTTATGTGGATGGGGTCAGCCCATCGGTCAATAGCAACGTCACAGTACGTTTTAAAGACACCGAGGCTTCTGCCACAGTCAATGGTGTGAGCGAAGACTTTTTCTATGTGCGCGGCATGAACTTCCAGTCGGGTCAGCCTTTTGACAAACACAGCGTGCTGGAACAAGCGCAAGATGTGGTGATTGATCACAACACCAAAAATACATTTTTTAGTGATGGCAGCAACCCTGTCGGGCAAGTAATTTTATTGGGCAGCGTACCCAGCCGTATTATTGGCGTGGTCGAAGAACAAAAAAGCATGATGGGCAATGCCGACAGCTTAAATGTGTATTTGCCCTACTCTACGGTAATGAGCCGCATGCTTGGCCAAAGCCATGTGCGCAGCATTATTGTACGAGTCAAAGATGAATATCCAAGTGCTGCAGCAGAAAATGCCATCCTAAGTCTGTTGGTACAGCGTCATGGTGCGCAGGATGTATTTACTCAAAATGCCGACAGTATCCGTGAAACCATCCAACAAACTACCGCCACCATGACCTTACTGGTTTCTGCTATTGCAGTGATTTCACTGGTGGTCGGTGGAATTGGCGTAATGAACATCATGTTGGTCTCTGTCACAGAACGCACCCAAGAAATTGGGGTACGCATGGCAGTCGGCGCACGACAAAGCGATATTTTGCAGCAATTTTTAATTGAAGCCATTTTAGTGTGTATTTTAGGCGGTGTACTTGGCGTCTTGCTCGCACTCGGAATTGGGCAATTGATTAATCATGTGGCAGGTGGAACCTTTCAAATGGCGTACTCCACCACCTCGATTGTAGCCGCTTTTGTCTGTTCAAGCCTGATTGGAATTGTGTTCGGTTTTATTCCTGCACGTAATGCTGCCCAACTGAACCCTGTCGATGCGCTATCTAGAGAATAAGGAATTAGAGTAAGGAATGATGATGCGATTTAACCAGAAGTCACGACAATTCAGCCAACTCGTCACTGCGCTTTTTCTTGGCAGCAGCTTAGTGGGTTGTGCAGCCGTAGTCAAAACACCTTATCAGGCACCTGCTGTAAATATTCCTCAACAGTTTGAGCAGCAGCAAAAAAGCCAGCAAGTCCTTGCACAACTAAATACAGACCGTTGGTGGACACTCTTTCACGATGCTGCTTTAAATCAATTGGTTGAACAAGTCTTGGCGCGTAACAGTGACCTCGCGGTTGCAGGACTGAATTTACAACAAGCCAGATTACAAGCAAAACAAGGCCAAAGTCAGCAAGGTGTCCGGATTGGCAATGCAGGTATTTCTACAGGGCATCAATTTAGTTTAGAGGGCAATGGTGATACAGCGCGTGGGATTTCGCTGAATTATCCCGGACTGAGCTATGAATTGGACTTATTCGGTAAACTTGCCAATCAGACTGAAGCTGCACGTTGGGAAGCCTTAGCCACCGAACAAGACTTACAAGCCACCGCACAAAGCCTGATTGCAACCACTGCCAACTTATATTGGCAATTGGGTTATTTAAATGAACGCTATGTTGTCGCACAACAAAACCTTGCCAGTACGCAAAAAACGTATCAATTGGTCAGTGCGCAATATCGCGCGGGTGCAGTTTCAGGATTGGATTTAAACCAAGCCGAACAAGCCCTGCAAAGTCAAAAATCAACCTTGAGCCAAATTGCACAGCAAAAAGTTGAAACACGCACCGCCTTGGCAGTTTTACTGCATCAACCTGTGCAAATGTTGAATATCAATGAACCACAGAGTTTAGCCGCTGTTCGTTTACCGAATATTACTGCTGGCTTACCTGCAGAACTGCTGTCACGTCGTCCCGACTTACGTGCAGCCGAATTACGTTTACGTAAAGCCTTGGCCAATAAAGATGCCAATCGAGCCAGTTATTACCCATCCATCAGTCTTACAGGCACACTCAGTACAGGTGTTGGTACTGGTGCACACACTTCTTTAAGTGATGCGCTCAAGAATCCAATTGCTACTCTAGGCGCAGGGCTAACACTGCCGTTTTTACAATGGAACGATATGCAGCGTGATTTAAAAGTCAATGCCCTGGAATATGAAAAAGCCATTGTGCAATATCGACAAACCTTGTACCAAGCCTTTGCTGATGTTGAAAATGCACTGTCAGCACGAACCGCGCTGAATCAACAAGTCGCGCTGCAAAGCCGCAATTTAGCACTGGCAGAGAAAACTGAACGCTTAACTGAGGTGCGTTATCGGCATGGTGCGATTGCCTTAAAAAACCTGCTAGATACACAAGAAACCACCCGCAATGCACGTTTAAGTTTATTGCAGACCAAGCAAAACCAATACAACGCCTATGTGACTTTATTGCAAGCGTTGGGTGGTAGTCCGATTCAAAACATTCAATAATGCAAGAGTTGATCTAAATTGATCACGATAAAAAAAGCCTGTGGATGATTTTAAACATCCACAGGCTTTTGCTTGCTTTGTATATAAACTTTGAAATTAAGTTTTCTCAGATAATAACGCTTCTTTACTTAATACTTGATGGCTACTGGTCGCAATTGGCAAACTGACTTTAAAAGTCGTTCCCACACCTTCTTTCGATTCCACCACAATTTGCCCGTGGTTCAAATCGACAAAACGCTTACACAACACCAAACCTAAACCAATACCCTTTTCACCTGCAGTGCCTTTAAAACTAACAGTAAGTTTAGGCTCGAACAGCGTTTCGAGTTGTTGTGCAGTCATGCCCAAACCCGTATCTTGAATATAAATATCCACACTGGTTTCTGTTTGCTCTGCACGTAAAATGACTTTGCCTGTGCCATCGGTAAAGGTAAATTTCAGCGCATTCGACACCAAATTTTGAATCACCGAGGTAATCATATTGATGTCGGCATAAACTTTAATGCCTTCTTCAACTTGATCAATCAGTTCAATATTTTTCTTGATTGCCAAACTTTTCAACACATCGCAAACAATTTTGGTCGATTGCTTTAACTCAAAATTAATTGGGTGATACACAAAGCGTCCACCCTCTGCCATCGCCCAATTCAATAAACTTTCTAGCAAGTTATAGGTCGATTGTGCTGTGTCGAATAAATAGTCGGCAATATTTTGAATACTAGAATCATCCAAAGTTTCGCGCTCTTGCGCTAAAACTTCCGAAAACCCCAATAAGCCATGAAATGGCGCGCGCAAATCATGCGCAATAATTTGGAAAAATTTGGTTTTACTAAAATTCAATGCAGACTGCTGTTCATACAGTTCTTTTAAGCTTGCATAATCAACTTTTAATTCAATATAACGCACCAAACCTGCAGCAAACTCCGCCACTGTCGGCAAAGCACCTAAACTAAACGCTTCTTCACGATGATCAAATAACAACAACTGCCCAATCGACTCGCCATCGGTTTTGAGTAAATCCAGTGCGATTAGGCGCGCGGCTTCTATCCCCAAACTTGCGATGTGCTGCACAAAATTTGCATATTGAGGATGTTGAGGTTCAATCAGTTGCTGACCTTGAAAGAAAGCGTCTAACCGTGCGTTTGGGTTGGCACGAAAGGCTTTAAAAACTTGATTGGTGGAATACCAGATGTACGGCTCATTTTTAAAAGTCAAAATGGCATGATCGACTTGCAGCATTTGACGGGCAAACTTCAAAAAACCATCAATTTGGTTACTTGGCGTATGTACACCCAATAATAACGAGAGTGTGCAAGCACTGAGTTGCTCCGTTTCAGGACCAATTTCCAACAACTGTATTTTCATTTTTGCCTCGTTAATTAAAGTGTGCCGCGCCTATGAATTATTTTGTCTACAAAACTCATCCACTGAATTCAGAGTTAACCTACAAACTTTAACACAAAACACAAGCTTTCAAACTAATTTAAAAAACTGCGTAACAACTCGGCATTTCTTCTTTACTACTTGATTTTTTCATCTATGGATTAACAAGGGTTTAGCTCACGCTTGATTATGATTTTTGATGGATCAAACGGTGCTACAAACCCGCTAAAAAATACGCTTATTTTTGTAAAATTTGGACCATAAAAATAGATCTAAACTTTTAAAATATAAATCAGGCTTTTTATCTGTAGATTTCCCTCCGTTTTTGAAGAAAATCTCAACTTCTATACAAGAGTTTACATTGCATCACACTGTAAAAAATAGAAGCAACATATTGATAAACATATAAAATAAATAGAATAAATATATCCACCTATCATTTTCATCGGTTATTTATCAAACATTCGACTTAAGTCGAACCCTCAACTGGTTAATTTATAATAAAATATACATATATTTTTGATGTCATATCTTCATCATACGATTTGATTAGTATTTCAACACTAAATACTCAAGGCGATTTTTAGGTTTAAATAGGCTCGTTTTTACATTAAACCGTGTCTTGATTCGCACAAATGCGACACATCATTTCGTAGCGAAATGGCGTCATCACTGTAATTACGTTGACTGAAATGCATAGAGAGTCGATACTCTCAAGGTTAAATTAGGCAAATCGGTTCGCAGGGGCTGAGTCATCATCTCGCTCCTAAAAAACTCAATCAAAGCAAGGGGCTATATATGGCTGGTGGAAAGTCAAAAATCATTTACACACTGACCGATGAGGCGCCATTGTTGGCGACCTACTCTCTACTGCCGATCATTGAGACCTTTACTAAGCCTGCTGGCATCGAGATTGTCAAGAGTGATATCTCTGTAGCAGCACGCGTACTCTCTGAATTCTCGGAATACCTAAGCGAAGAACAGAAGGTAGCCGACAACCTCGCAGAGCTTGGACGTCTCACGCAAGATCCAGATACCAATATCATCAAACTTCCAAACATCAGTGCTTCAGTTGCTCAGTTAGTTGCATGTATCAAGGAATTACAAGCAAAAGGCTATGCAATTCCTGACTATCCTGAAAATGAAAATACTGCAGAAGATAAAGCTTTACGCGCTCGTTTTGGCAAATGCTTAGGCTCAGCAGTAAACCCTGTATTACGTGAAGGTAACTCTGACCGTCGTGCACCTGCTGCAGTGAAAAACTATGCGAAAAAACACCCGCACTCTATGGGTGAATGGAAGCAATGGTCACAAACTCACGTTTCACACATGGATGAAGGCGACTTCTACCATGGCGAAAAATCGATGACGCTTGACCGCGCACGTAACGTAAAAATGGAACTCATCACTCAATCTGGTGAAACCATTGTACTGAAAGAAAAAGTAGCGTTACTTGACGGCGAAATCATCGATTCTATGTTCATGAGCAAGAAAGCGCTTTGCGACTTCTATGAAAAAGAATTGGATGATTGTAAAGAAGCAGGCATTTTGTTCTCTTTACACGTAAAAGCGACCATGATGAAAGTTTCACACCCGATTGTATTCGGTCACTGTGTGAAAATTTACTATAAAGAAGCGTTTGAAAAACACGGTAAATTGTTTGAAGAACTTGGCATTAACGTCAACAACGGTATGGCAGGTCTTTATGAAAAGATCGAAACCTTACCAACTTCTTTACGTGAAGAAATCATCGAAGATTTACACGCATGCCAAGAACACCGCCCTGCACTTGCAATGGTGGATTCTGCAAAAGGCATCACCAACTTCCACTCTCCAAACGACGTAATTGTAGATGCTTCTATGCCTGCAATGATTCGTGGTGGCGGTAAAATGTGGGGTGCTGACGGTAAACCTTACGACTGTAAAGCAGTAATGCCTGAATCTACTTTCGCGCGTATTTACCAAGAAATGATCAATTTCTGTAAGTGGAATGGTAACTTCGACCCACGTACGATGGGTACTGTGCCAAACGTAGGTTTGATGGCGCAAAAAGCTGAAGAATACGGCTCACACGACAAGACTTTTGAAGTTCCTGCTGCAGGTGTTGCAAACATCACTGATATTGACACTGGTGAAGTGTTGATGACTCAAAACGTAGAAGAAGGCGACATCTGGCGTATGTGTCAGGTGAAAGATGCACCTATTCGCGACTGGGTTAAACTTGCAGTAACACGTGCACGTAACTCTGGTATGCCAGCAATTTTCTGGTTAGACCCGTACCGTCCACACGAAAACGAAGTGATCAAGAAAGTTCAAAAATACTTAAAAGATCACGACACGACTGGTTTAGATATTCAAATCATGTCACAAGTTCGTGCGATGCGTTATACACTTGAGCGTGTTGCGCGTGGTTTAGACACCATTTCTGTAACAGGTAACATCTTACGTGACTACCTCACTGACTTGTTCCCAATTATGGAGCTTGGTACTTCTGCGAAAATGTTATCTATCGTTCCGTTAATGGCGGGTGGTGGTATGTACGAAACTGGTGCGGGTGGTTCTGCGCCTAAACACGTACAACAACTTGTTGAAGAAAACCACTTACGTTGGGATTCATTAGGTGAGTTCCTTGCGCTTGCTGCTTCTTTAGAAGAAATGGGTATTAAAGAAGATAATACTCGTGCGAAATTACTTGCATCAACTCTTGATCAAGCGACCAGCAAATTACTTGATAACGACAAGTCTCCATCACGTCGTACTGGCGAACTGGACAACCGTGGCAGCCACTTCTACTTGGCAAAATTCTGGGCAGAAGCACTTGCTGCTCAAGATGAAGATGCTGAGTTGAAAGCGAAGTTTGCACCACTTGCACAAGCTTTAGCTGCAAACGAAGACAAAATTGTTGCTGAACTTGCGGAAGTACAAGGTAAATCGGTTGATATCGGTGGTTACTACGCAGTAGATCAAGCCAAAGTGAATGCCGTAATGCGTCCAAGCCCAACATTCAATGCTGCTCTTGATGCAGCTCAATAAGTTGATGCAAAACTAACCTAAGTTAGTGATGTAAAAAACCAGCGCTTCGGTGCTGGTTTTTTTACACCCTCATTTATATAGTGTTATGACAACTATTTCATTTAATGCTTAGATCTAAATTTTATGAATGTGAGTTATCAAAGGTTAGGATTTTTCATTCAACTAGAGCCATAAAATAAGGAAAACCTAAAATGGCAAATTCGTGGGGAATACCAAAGCACATAGAAGATGCGGTCTCGGAGCGAGACCTGTGCTGTGTATATTGCGGCAAAAAGTTTGGCACTGAAAGAGCTAATAAGAAGTCTTGGGAACACATTATCAACGATATAAGAATTACAACCTTATCCAATATTGCATTGTGCTGTATTGGCTGCAATGCATCTAAAGGCAATAAAGACTTAGCAACTTGGCTCCATTCTGAGAATGCTCGAAAAAGAGGCGTCACCACTCAGACAATTGCAGATGTCATCAAAGTAGCTTTAGATAGTGAATAAAGCTTTTAAGTACTACAAGCCCTATAAGACACCCGATCAATCACATTTGATTATTGTATTGATCTAATAATTTAAGCTTAGCATCTGATTCCACCATGAGTACCAATGAAAAATCAGGTACTCATTTGGGTACTCATTTTCCAAAGTGACCACCTGAATTGTGGCTAATGGAATCATTAAGACTGGAGCTAAAAAATGGCACAACCCATTAATATACAGACAATAAAAAAGCCCCCAAGTCTTAATATGCTTGAGGGCTTTTCCTTTATATGGTCCCGAGGGTCGGACTCGAACCGACACGTCATCTCTGACAGCGGATTTTGAGTCCGCCGCGTCTACCAATTTCACCACCTCGGGTAGGTGTTGATGGGTATAATAAACTTTTTTGACAGCTTGTCAACGCAAGTTTTTTGCAATTGTTTAAAATTAAATCAGCTGTCATTTTTTTGATTTATAATCGACCAATTTCATCCATAAAACCTAAAAAAGCATATACTAGGCGCAGTTTTCCCAGTGTTCTAACTTGTTTTTATCATGCAGCTTTCTGACTTTAATTTTAATCTCCCCGATGAACTCATTGCTCGTTACCCACTAGCAAGTCGTAGCGCCTCTCGTCTGCTGCATCTTGATGCTCAAGGTCAGTATCATGACCATCAATTTACCGACTTACTGAATTTACTCGAAGCGGGCGATTTACTGGTACTTAACGATACCAAAGTCATGAAAGCGCGTCTTAAAGGTAAACGTGCCACAGGCGGTGCAGTGGAAGTCTTGGTAGAACGTCTGCAAGATCAATTTATTGCCCATTGCCATATTAAAGCCAGCAACTCACCAAAAGCAGGTGCAGAACTGTTTATTGGGCCTGATGCTGTAAAAGTGACCGTACAAGGTCGCCATGAAAACTTATTTATTGTCGAGTTTTCGCAGCCTATTTTAGACGTATTGGATGCCTACGGTCAGTTGCCGATTCCACCCTACTTTAACCGCGAAGCAGAAGCGATTGATACCGAGCGTTATCAAACCGTATTTAACGACCCAACAAAACTTGCTAGTGTTGCCGCACCCACTGCCAGCTTGCACTTTGATGAAGCCTTACTGCAACAGCTAGCAGATAAAGGCATTCAAAAAACCTTTGTGACCTTGCACGTGGGCGCAGGTACATTCCTGCCTGTACGTACCGATGATATTGCCAATCACATCATGCACAGTGAATGGTGTGAAGTTTCTGAAGCTGCCGTAGCGCTGATTCGTGAAACCAAAGCACGAGGCAACAAAGTTATTTCAGTGGGCACAACTGCCACCCGTGCCGTGGAAAGTGCTGCCCAAGCCCATGCAGGCAAACTTGCAGCGTGGTCGGGTGATACGCAAATTTTTATTTACCCAGGTTATCAGTTTAAAGTGGTGGATCGTCTAATCACCAATTTCCACTTGCCTGAATCCACCTTATTAATGTTGGTATCTGCGCTTTCAAGCCGTGAAAATGTCATGCAGGCGTATCAACATGCTGTGGCGGAACGCTATCGTTTCTTTAGCTATGGCGATGCCATGCTGATTGATCAAGCTCAGACTTAATTTTCAAACTGTAAAAGAAACCGCCATGCCGCTCGATTCCGTGCAACACTCCATTCATATTCGACGCAAGAAGAATCAACGGGTATTTCGTAATATCGCGCGGTTATGGGATATTGGAAAAAAAGCACAAAGCCATCAAGATATTTTAGATGGCTTACACCCTTGGCAAGATGACATCACCCTCAAGTTTGAAAATGTTTTGCCTGTCCTGCTTGGCATTATAGGTGTGTTGTTCTGTTTATTGCTCTTGATTCAACCGAGTAATATTTGGCTGCAATTCTGCTTGCTGATTGGGTTAGGCTGTATCTTCTGGGCATTTATTACCTATGAACAAGACGACCCCATTGAAGAAGTCATCACTTTTTTAGAACAAGAAAGCATTGCACAGCGCTATCAACTGGCATGGCAGCAACCACCGCAACATCTTGCCCGAACCCTACAACCCGTTTATTTGATTGCTCATTTAAAAAGTCTGTTTCCCTTGTTTAATTTAGGGAATCTGTCCAATGAAATTCGCCGTTACGCCAGTACTGTTTGGCAAGATCAACAAGGCAAGCAACATCAGGTTTTGGTCTTTGAATATCGCTATGTCAGTGAAACCCGCATTAAAGATCAAAATGGCAATGACTATAAAGTGCGTGAAGTGGTGCGGCATTTATCGGGCGTATTTGTCTTTGATGTGCAGCTACAAGGTTTAGCCGTTACCTCAAACAATAAAACCTTTGGTGCGCCTTATCATGTGCCGTGGCATACCAGTGACATTCGCCTGAATCAAAAACTCAACTTTTTTGGCAGTGATGCAATTCAACTGGCGCGTACGCTCAGCCCTGCAATGGTGTTAAAACTGGATGATTTTTTTCAGCATCAGCAAGGTGATTTGTTATTTCACCCTGAGCGGAACACGCTCTGTTTTTTAGGTAATCGCAACTTGTTTGAAATTTCCAGTAAAGCAAAAAATATTCAAGATATTTCCGCATTGCGTGGACACTTACGCACTTTTAAATTACCTTATTTAGAACAATTACAGACAGATTTGATTGATTTTCTGGACTAAGAAAATCGTCTTGGGGCAAAACATGGGTATCGCAATTTTTCTTTTGGTTGTCATCGTCTTGGTGATGCTGGGCATCATGATTCGTAACAACATCGTACGCCACCACAACGCCACCATCCGCGCTTGGGCAGATGTGACCAGTTTTGAACGACAGAAGTTAAAAACGCTTGAAGAACTTGCGCCAGTGGTCGAACAATATGCAGGTATGGAAAAAGGCACTTTAGAAAAAGTGACTGAACTGCGCCAAAATATTATGAACCTAAACATCAACAATGCCGATGTCAGCCAATTACAACGTGTTGAAGCCTTGAGCAAAGAATTGATGCGCAGCTTAAATGTGGTGGTCGAAAATTACCCTGAACTCAAAGCCGACCAACTGTATTTAAAAATGATGCATGAAATTGATGAGCAGAACGAAAATGTCGGTGCTGCGATTACTATTTATAACCGCAATGTCGAGTTATTTAATAACTATATTCAGGTCTTTCCTAACAACATGATTAACACTGCAACCACAGCGAAAAAACCTGTGCGCGCCTTTCGGGACAACAGTGCAGCACAAAGTTTTGATTATCGTCCAAACTTTTAAGCCATTTAATTCTAAACCGCTCATTTAAAATTATTTTTCAACGCATAAATAAAAACAGCAAGCACGAAGCTTGCTGTTTTTTTAGATTTCAACTAAACAAAAGACTGTGTCAAATACTGCACCTGATTGCGTCCCTTGTTTTTTGCTAAATACAACAACTCATCGGCTGAATGCAGAAAGTCGACCACATTGTGATATTGCTGATTTTGATGATAGCTATTTACGCCAATACTCACAGTGACTTGGGTAATCTCCCCTGTCTTGGTATGTGGAATTTCCAGCGCATATACTGCCTGCCTAAAGTTTTCAGCAAGTTGTACAGCATCTGCCAATGGTGTTTCAGGCAATAGCACCACAAACTCTTCACCACCAAAGCGAGCCACAAAGTCAGATGCACGCGCAAAGTGTTGTTTAAGCAACTGCGCCACACTAATCAAACAATGATCACCCTGTAAATGTCCATAATTGTCGTTATAAGGCTTGAAATGGTCGATGTCGATAAACAAGAGAGACAATGCATGTTGATGACGCACAGCACGTTTAAATTCGTTTTCTATACGCTCACTGAGCGCCTTTCGATTGGCAACCAAGGTCAGCGGGTCTTGTAAGCTCAAAGCCAGATTTTTGCGACTCAACGCTTCGAGTTCCAACTCCATTTGTTTACGCGCAGAAATATCAAACATAAACCCAATAATCGCCACAGTTTCGTTATTTTCACGAATCACATGCACCACATCACGAATCCAGACATAATCTCCTGTAGCGGTTAAGGCACGATAATCCGCTTCGTGGTCTGTGCCTTGATCGGACAGACTCACACACATATTCACGGTCTTGTCCCGATCTTCAGGATGCATCCGATCAATCCAATCTTGTGCAGTTTTCCAGCTGTCTTGCGTCCAACCCAGTAAAGACTCAACTTGTGGGTTGTGGGCCAATATAGCTAAAAGCTTTGGTTTTCCAGTTAATCTGCCACGGAATTGCATTCGTGGTTTCCAAAAGTGTTTTATAGAATTGGTCTTCTTTTAGTGCACTGTTTAATTCACTCATAGCCCACCTCTATGAATTGATTTTAATTACAATTTAACAACTTAAGTGAGCTTTGACTACAATTTGTTTTGTCTTATTGACATTTTTCTCAGCTTTGACACAATCATGAGGTTGAGCAAAATATAAACAACAATTGCTCAAAACATAAATCCCAAAATAAAAAGTAAGCCGATAAAATGTTAGAACATATTCAGAACCTGAAAAACCCCTCATTCAAGAGTTTTTCCAACTCTATGAGCAATATTATGCCTGTGTACTGGTCTTTAATGAATATCTTGGGGTCGATTATTTAGCTGTTTCAAGCCAACGCAGCCTGTTTAATGAACAGGAAGATGAAGCACAATATTTATCTGAAGTAAATAAATGGAATATAGAAAAATGGCGTTATCGCACTCAAGCCAACAATTCTAGCGGTCTGCATCAATTTAAAAATATTTTTGCAGATTATTTTAAACAGCGACATATCTATGGCAATCCTCTGCTGAATTCCAATGACACGCTGCAATACAACCATCTTGAACTTTTACTGGATATATTTCAGCAGGCTAAACAATCTTTATCGGGCGCTTATGGCTTAGATTTAAGCCAAATTCTGTTTTTTATTCATGTGCCCAAACAGGTCGATGTAGAGATCCACTCAGCGCAATTTCTAAACACTCCAAGTGCTTTGCTCGATGAATTCCTGCACAACAAAGCGCCTCAAACCACGATGGAACAATCCACCGCACAACCCAAGCTCAAACTACAACAAGTGGATAAAGACTTGCTGATTGATCTGGCACAACTTTTAGAAGTGGAACCGTATGATTATTTGAGCATTGCACATGAAGCCTATTTGCTCACATTAGAACCGAGTTTTATCACTTGGAGCGTAAAACCTCGTGGTTCAGCACGAGGATATAAGCGACTGGCGTAAGCCATACGACATGGAATGTCGTATTAAATATCTTTGTTGTTCATTACTTAAAATATTATTGTTAAAATAAGCACATGAAAACACTTAAACTCCGCATAAAAGACAAACACGCAAAGGTGCTGATTAAATTAGCATCTGAGGTGAACTTTGTTTGGAATTATGTGAATGATTTCTCTGTACACGACAAATTTCACAGAACCCTTATCCTATCAGGATTCTGCTTTCTTAAAATTGCCAAAATTTCCTTAAACTCTTCTTTTTTCCCAAAACCAATTAAACGCTGAATCGCCATTTGAACATAGTCTAAACCATAGCGAAATAAACTCATTGAGAGTCGTCCATGCTTCTTTATTTTTATCGCTTTTTTTTGATTATGTTGCCATTCACCCGTTAAGTAACACCAACAGAAGCTTATAGCTAACACCGCAATCAATTTTTTCACTCGTCTAGGGTCTGTCAAGCGCGTATTTTCAAGATTAAACCCGCGTCCTTTGAGACAACTGAA
>NZ_VPAL01000005.1:0-139395 GCF_013419245.1 Acinetobacter sp. YH12095 | reverse complement strand
TGGAAGCAGATGAAATATTATTGGCGAGATTTTCAAGTCATGACAGCTGATAAAATAGAGCAATGGGTGGAGAGAGTATCAAACCAATTCGGAAAAGAATACATGTTTACTTTTTAATGACAGCTTATGTCCGCTTTCAACCAATATTTTTGCATAAAAATATTGAGAAATTAAAGGATAAAGGTCTGTTTCCAAAGGATGGAAATTTAGAAAATAATACTATTTATTTGTATGAGTTCAATATAAGAAATCATGTTGTTAATTTTGATTTAAAAATTGGAGCAGGTGAACAAGAAGTTCGTGAAAGGCTTTTTGAAATATACCGCAAACACAAAAGTTTTTTTAATCGTGTTGACAAGAATTTACAGCCTAAATGGCATCAGTCATTTCAGAAATTAATTTTGTCTGAAAATGATATTGGTGATTTTATAGAAAGTGGGGATACAGAAAAATTAAGAAAAATTCTGACTGAAAAGTTTCGTGAACTTATAGAGCAGGATTTACCAAAGTATATTCAAATACTAGAGTCTGAACTCCTTTAAAATAATGGAATAAGCCCACTATAATGAGTGAGCTTATTCCTTTTTATTTAACGCGCCCGACGTCCACGGCTTTTGGTATTAGGACGTGTGGTACCATTGGTCTTACGACGTGGCTTTTCACTTTCTTCCATTTGCCAAATACGTGGCGTACCTGATTTTTTCTTAGGCGTACCATCTTTATTTTTCTTTTGATGGGTTGGCTTGCCACCCGTACCACCTGGTTTTTTCACATATGAACGTGAGCGATACGGTTCAGCGGCAGGCACATCTTTAAAATCAGGATATAACAACGGTTCAATTTCTTTGGTTTCACCAGGCTGTAAACCCAACTGCACCAAATCAATTGAACCAATTTTGGTGCGGATTAAACGCAAAGTTGGAAAACCAACCGCAGCCGTCATACGACGCACTTGGCGGTTGCGACCTTCACAAATTGAAATTTCAATCCACGAAGTAGGTACTGAAGCACGGAAACGTACAGGAGGATCACGCTCCCACAACCATTCAGGCTCATCAACTTTATACGCTTGCGCAGGCAAAGTTATTCCATCTTTCAGTTCTACGCCTTTACGCAATTGTGCTAAGGCATCTTCAGTGACATCACCATCGACTTGAACCAAATAGGTTTTGTATTTTTTATTGGCTGGATTGGTAATAAACTGATTCAAGCCGCCATGATCAGTCAAGAACACCAAGCCTTCCGAATCCATATCTAAACGACCAGCTAAACGTAAGTCAGGGTCGTCTACAAAAGCCGACATGGTGAGATGTTTTTCATCATCACGGAATTGAGAGAGAACGTCATATGGTTTATTTAAGATGACGATTTTCATAAGAAATGCTTCTTTAAATTCAATAAATTGGGAAAATTGAGAGTATTTAAAAGGAAAAACGGGCGATTTCCAATTAAATCGCAAATACAGTGCGTTTGAGATGGCTCTATTATGCGATAAGAATGGGGGAAAGTATTGCTTATTGATAAATATTTTTTTGGTGTGCTTGCCAAAATGAGCAGCAGTATCACAACGATTAAAAACTAGAAAGCTAAGCGCTAAAAAAGCCCAATGTTGGGCTAAAGAAGACAGCTTTTACAAACTTGGCATCACAGCCAATAACATACTTCCCTGATACTACTGCTCGCTTTATGCCGAATTAGTCCAAAATCAACCCGCTTGGCAGATTGAAAGTACAGAAATTGGCTAGGCACTTATAGTGAAAAGAACTTAAGATGAAATAAGTGTATATATTTTTAGGATCATGAGTTCATTAATGAAAATTTACCAAGTCGATGCTTTTAGCCATGAATTATTTAAAGGCAATCCTGCTGCCGTACTTGTTAGTAAAACATGGTTAGCCGATGATTTAATGCAAAATATCGCATTGGAAAATAATCTGTCTGAAACCGCTTTTGTCAAAATGATAGATGCGGAAAACTTTGAAATTCGCTGGTTTACACCCACAACAGAAGTCGATTTTTGTGGACATGCGACACTTGCCAGCGGCTTTGTTTTATTTAAGGATTATACCGAGACAAAGACAATTCAATTTCATGTGAAAAAATTGGGGATTTTTACAGTTCAGCAACAGCAAGACGGCAAAATTTGCATGAATTTCCCAATTCGTGCTGCCCAACAAGTTGAAGATTATCCCGATATTTTACGCCAAGCTTTGACTAAACCATTTAAAAACGTCTATATCAATGCGCAAGCCTATATTGTGGAATATGAATCGGTACAAGATGTGTTAGATGAACAGCCTAACCTTGAATTATTAAAACAATTGGGACAGTTGCGCACAGCCATTACGGCACAGTCGAGTGTTGATGTTGCGATTACTGCCTCTGCAAATACACAGTATGACTGCGTATCGCGTTATTTTGCACCAGCCATGGGCATTGCAGAAGATCCTGTTACAGGTTCAATTCATACTGCAATTGCACCGCTATGGGCAGAAAAATTACAGCAAACCGAACTTGTGGCATATCAGGCTTCTGCCCGAGGTGGCATACTGTATTGCAAGATGTTGCCTAATGGTCGTATCGAAATTTCAGGTTATGCACAGCTATATTTGCAGGGCGAAATCATGATTTAAACTATGTCCTGCATTAGATTTCTTTCATCCTTTAAAAATGATCAAATGCATAGTCAAATTTACGATTGATCATTGCTTTATTTTTGTCATATTAAGTTTTCATCTTTCTTTATAGGAAAAAAGCTGAGATGAGAGTAGTTTGCAAGTTTTGCTTGGTTTAAATCATATATTTTGCAAATTTTTACGGTTGATTTAATCGCAGCTTGGTATGCTGTTAAGCTCAAGTTGAAAATTGCCATTTTCGATGGCAAATCAAAAATAGAATGAAATCAATCGGGAAAAAGAAGTTGCTACGTTTTAAAACCCTCACTTTATCTTTATGTGTACTGGCATTCAATGGCGTGGTTTTCGCCCAGCCAGTTTTAGTAAAATCTCAGCAAGAAATACAAGAATATCAACTTGATAATGGCTTAAAAGTCATTTTGGCACCCAATCAAAAAGAAAATAAAGTCTTTATGAATATGGTGTATTTAACGGGCTCATTGAATGACCCCCAAGGCAAAGGTGGTTTGGCACATTTGTTGGAACATTTGGCATTTAAAGGTACAGAAAATGTACCTGCCGAGGAATTTCAGCGCCGTTTAGATCAATATAGTTTAATGCACAATGCCAGCACCGACTATTATTCGACTAAATACACCAACATCATTCGTCCTGAAACTCGCGCAGTCAATGAGATGATTTATCTTGAAGCGGAACGCATGGATAAGTTGGTCATGCAGGAAAAATATGTGCCTGCCGAAATTGCGATTGTAAAGCGTGAACGTGAAGTGCGGATGGATCAACCGTTTTCAGTCTTGATAGATCAGGTGTGGAAATCGGCCTATGGCAATCAGTATTTCGGACGCTTACCTATTGGCGATTTAAACGAACTGCAATCCATCAAAATGCAGGAATTAAATCAATTTTACCGCACATGGTACGCGCCGAATAATGCCATTTTAGTGATGACAGGCAAGTTTGATCAGGCAGCGGTGTTAAAACAAATTGATCAACATTTTAGTCCAATTGCAGCACGACAAATTCCCAAACAAGTACAAGTGCCTCGATTAGACAGTAACAAAATTCAGCAACGAAATTTTGTGGTACAAAAGGGCAGTCAACTGGCCAAATTTAATCTGTATTTAAATGGCAATGACGAAAAGATCAAAACCGCTTTGGCGCTGTCACCTTATTTACATACGTTGCAACCGAGTGGGTATTTGTATCAAGCACTGGTAGAAACAGGCAAAAGTACCATGGTGCAGTCCAGCACTTGGTTAGATCAAGATTTTAATTTGGTGCTGATGGGGGCTTTGTATGCACCGAATCATGATGCCAAGCAATTACAAGCTGGCTTGAATCAAAGTATCGAGCAGGCAAAAAACTTTGATGATGCCGAGTTACAACGTGTGAAAAACTTGATTCAAAATCAGGCAGACAGTGTAATGAATGATGCGGTGGCTTTGGGTGGTCGCTTGAGTGATTATGCTGTGGCTTATCAGGGTGATTGGACACAATATTGGCGTGATTTAAACAATATTCAACAGTTAAATGCAGATGAACTAAATCAGCGTTTAAAACAGTTCTTCACTGCACAGCATCGGGTCATTGGCGATATTCAGCCCACACCTGAAGATCAAAAACAGGCACTCACAGCAAAAAATAATCTAAATACAGCAAAAACTTTAGATCAGCAAGATACACCTGTTACACCTTTGAAAGATGTGAAAAGTTATCAGCAAGAAGTGACAGACTATGTGCAAAAATCTAAACAAGCTTTGATTCAAAATGAAAAAAAGATTCAGCGTGGCAGCTTAAAAAATGGTGCCAAGTATGCATTATTTCCAACTGCAACTCGTGATGATAAAACCTATGCCACTATTTCGGTAAATTTTGGTACGGCACAATCTTTATTTAAGCAGGGCGAAATTTTAGATTTAACCGCATATTTGTTGCTGCGTGCATCTCAAGAGCATAGCTTGCAAGACATTGCCGATCAGTCAATTGCTGCAGGCGGTTCAGCGTTTGCCCAAGCCGATGCTAATGCGATTCATATTCAAATTGTGGCAAAAAAAGAAAAGTTTAATGCGTTTTTTAACTTTGTTTTAGATGTCATGCAAAATCCAAGCTTTGAGCAAAGTCAGTTTGATTTAATTCGTTCTCAAAGTTTATCCAGTTTAGAACGACCTTATACCGAGCCTGAAACTGTGGCAGCTTTGACTATGGCGCGTTTAATTGAAATTTACCCGCAGGGCGATTTACGCTATCACTTCGAACCTGAATTTGCGAAGCAACAACTGCAAGCTGCAACCCAAGCGCAGGTGCAGCAGTTATATCGTCAATTTTTTGCCATGAATCATGCACAGATTGCCATTACAGGTGAGTTTGATCCGAAACAAATCAAAAAAACTTTAGTTCAGCGCTTAGGACAATCGCGAAATACGGAAGCATATCAACGCTTAGATTCAGCCTATACGGCATATCCTGCGAAAAAGTTGCATGTATTGGCAGAACAGCGCGAATTTGGCAGTTATCAAAGTTTATTGACCTTGCCTTTGGGTGTGAATCATCCTGATACACCTGCCATGATGGTGCTGAGTTATATTTTGGGCGAATCGCAATTGTCTTCACGTTTGGCGCAAGAATTACGTGAAAAAAATGCATTGGTTTATGGTTTTAGTAGTGGTTTGAGTTTAAGTGAATTTGAACAATCGGGTGCGCTCAGTATTTCTGCACAATACAGTGCAGGCAAGTCGGCTCAAGTGTCACAGGCGGTGCATAAAGTGTTGCAGGATTTGCGCCGTGATGGTGTCAGCTTGCAAGAAGTTGAAGCTGCAAAAGCCGATATTTTGAAAAAACGTGTGACTGCCTTAGAAGATGAACGCAGTATCCACCGTATGTTAGTGCCACAATTAGAACAAGGTCGTGATTTACGTTACCGTGAGCGACGTGATCAAGCGTTGGCAAAACTCAGTAAAGCCGATGTAGATGCTGTGATTCAGAAATATTTACGCTTAGAACATTTGCTTGAAGTAGCCGCCGATCAATATGGTCAAGCCAATGTTGAGGTGCTGCCGTTAAAGCCGCAGTCTAAATAAAGATTCAATTTAATTTTGAGCAGATACAAAAAACGCATCCATTTCGATGCGTTTTTTGTCTTCAAGTTTGCTATCTATGCTCAATTGGCTAAAGCTTTATAAACGATAAAACTGTTTGGCATTATGATGAAACACTTGCTGCAAAGCATTTGGATGATAGGCCGCAACAATATCACTAGTCGCATCAATTAAATTGACCAAAGACGTGCTCACTCGATCCATTGGAAAATTGGAAGCAAACATCAACCGATATATTCCAAAGCTTTGTAAGGCATGCTGAATCAGTGGTGCAGTTAAATCTATAATTTCCTGTTTTGAGGCTTCACGTTTTTGCAAGTGAAATTGATGTCCTAAAACAGGCATAAATAACCCTGAAATTTTGCTGTAAACATTTGGACAGTGTGCCAACTCGGCAATATCTTCTTGCCAACGAAACAGAATGTTTTCCCGTGCTGTTTTGGTCACGCCTGTATGTGTGCCAACTTGCCCGAACAGCCCTGCAGGTGTGCCCAAATGGTCAAGTACAATAGAAGTTTCTGGAAATTGTTTAGCCAGCGCCAAGACATCGCCCAATTGGGTCGAATACGTCCATGCATCAAAACTTAAATTATATTGCGCCAAAGCTTCAAAACCTTTTAGAAACTTTTTGTTCCGATATAAATGTGGTTCGTCTGCCCAAGAGAAAATCCCGTGATCTTCATGCACGGCTGCCATTTTACGAATTCCACGGAAGTTTGGAGAGGCTTTGTGATGTAATTTTAGAATTTTCTTAAAATTAGAATCGCGCGGGTCTGCAGTGGCGACAATCGCGCCCAAAGCCAAACCATTATTTTTAAAATCCAGACTTTCTATAAATTCGGTTTCACCAACTACACCTTTGCCTTTATGGTTGTGCCAATTGGCTTCAATATGCACAACTTTTTCAGCCGTATAAAAACCTAAGTCGCGGGCATAATGCTCAGGTAAATAGGGCGATGTGACGTGCTCGGTGCGTCCCAAAGTTTCAATGAGTGTTTTCGGTTTTATCAGGCGGATGGTTTTATCTAGCAAATTGGGATGCTTGCCCAAAAGCTTAACAGCAAGTCGTGCGCTGTGTGGCGTGTTATACGGATCCCACTGATGAATATGTGCATCAATGAGTGCAAATCCTAGATTCTGCATAATGATCCTGTTTTTATGACGCTATTATTTCACTATTCAAAGCCATCATGTTACAAAAGGGAAGGGTTATTTATCGAAATCTACAAGTTTGAAAATTAGCCGCAATAAAAAAGCCCCGTAGGGCTTTGTTTATATGCAAAATTAATGATCGTGCGAGTGGTCGTGATCATGTTTATGGGTATGAAATTCTTCGTTGTGACGGAAGCGCAAATAGTTTTCAAACTGTTCGCAATATTCATCATAGTTATCTTCAAGCATCATTTGAAATTGCTGCAAGATATATGACATAACTTGGTCTTTGGCATCGCGCATTTCATTGCCATCTTTAAAATTATTGGCTGCCACCCAAGTATTAAAACGTGCAGTAGCAAATAACATGGCAGCACTCACCTGACCACGAATTTCGGCAGGTTTTACTGTGGAGCCTTTTTCAAAATGACAGAAGCCATTGGCCTGTTTAATAAATTCATCGGCACGTTCAAAAAAAGCCGCATTTAATGCTTCTTCTTCGGTTACATCGGTTGCTTCAATCTTTTGAACCATGAATTTTTCCTAAGCTAAAAATCTGAATGTTTCATTATAGGCAAAGCCTTGCAGAAACAAAACCTTTGCCTTAAGCTAAAAATAGCCTAAGCAAAATTGGAGTGGTTGATGCAAGATGCGATTGCGGTACAAAGTTTAAAAAGCGACATTGCTTTATTACGTCAAAATATTTGGCCACCCGTGCAACTTGCCCATGTTGAAGGCTTGCCGATTTATTATGGAACACGCGCAGAAGTAGCAGAATACTATAAACAATGGACAGGGTTGATTGAACGTGCACAGGATTTATTTCAGCCTTTTATGCAAGATGCAGTCATTGATGCGGTGCATTTACCCAGTCATTTGAACTTGCCCTTATTTTATTTTCATGTCGATCGGATTCGAGTGAATAAAACCCGCGCCAAAGAATCGAAAACTTTTCGGGGGATTGCCAGCCTGATCGAAAAATGTGGGCAATTTGAACCGCAGGAAATTCAGCTCATGCAGCGTTGGTTAGACAGTGATGACAATGCAGCACTGGTGGCACATCGTGAGTTTATTGATTTGCGTACTTATGTGTTTCAGCATGGGCAAAGTGACTACACGCGCACCCGTTTTTATGTGAATGGTATTGTATTAAGTGTCGAACCATATTTTGAACTGGTCGATGCCCGAGATAAGCCACGTAAGCAGCGTAGTGACAGTTATCAAGACCCTTTGGCAGATAACCAAACATGGAAAGTATTTGGTAAATATCGTTAATCTTTTAGAAAGTTTGGAATTTGCAGATTAAATACTAATCTAAGATATAAAAAATAAGCTCAACATGAAATGAATCCCTGTTGAGCTTAAATGTGATCATTGATTGATGATCAAACTTCAACTACGACCAAAAAGGCTGACTTTCAGCAAACTGCTGTAAATCCTGTTCAATCTGTATGGAAATATGACGTTCTTCCGACGCAATCCAACCCAATACAAACCATGTTTTCGGTTCAGTTTGAGCATGGCTTTCATATAGACCTTGTGCCACCATTAAATCATTAAAATGCCCTAAAGTTTCCTGTAATGGTTTTAGGGTTTTTAAATACGTTTTGACGTCATCTTCTGCAAATAAACTACTCACAAACTCCACGGTATAGCGTAAACGTTTTACACGCTTACGCGTGCGGTGTTTAGATTCCACATCCAAGGTTTGGAAATGACCTGTATCATCACAAATTTGTTGATGCATTTTCTGCAAGCGTTTACGTAATACTTTTTTGAATGGTTTTGATTCTGCATCTGCAATCGCAGCCGAATGTGCAAAACTCATAAGTTGTAACAGTAATAAGGTTGTGGTCGGTGAGCGGAAAATTGCATCAATCGCAATGTTTTCAGATGCTGCAGGTGGTAGTTCGGTAATAGGTGAGCCTGCATTTTCAAGTTGCGGAATCAGACTTTCGCGCAAAGCATCTTGATCGCGGGTCGAATCTAACTGCTGAAAAAGTGTCGCCAATTGACTTTCCCAATTGTTATTTGCCAACGCATCATATTCAGCAAAAATTTTTAAGGCACTGCGTAAACGTCGAATGGCAACACGCGCTTGATGCACATGCCCACTGGCATAATCTTGACTGGCAATCGCAGCTGCATTGGGTAGCAAGTGTGCCAAACAATTCTGAGTAATTTGTGTCAACAACTCATGCATATTTTCGGGGTGTTGCAATTGTAAAGCACTTTGCTGCTGTACAGGAATCATGGTTTCATTGTTATACAGCATATTGCCACGCTGCGATTTACTACGTGTGTCGAGCCATAAATGATATTTTTTAATCCACGGCTGAATATAGGCAATTAAATCTGCAATTTCACCTTGTTTCAGTTCAAACTCAACTTCGTAAATTTCAATCGAATTTTTACCTTGTCGGATTTCACCTAAATCAAAAGCAACTTCAATTTGGCTGTTTTTATAATGTGCCAATTGACTGTAGCGTAAAACATCGGTTTCAAACTGCAGAGTTAAATTGACTTTTGAACCATCCAAAGCCTTTTTTAAAATCTTCCGAGCTTGTTTATGATTTTCATAACATGCCAAATCACACAATTCAGGCGCATCATGTCCTAACTCATGTTCAAGCTCAAAGCGTTCATAATGTTGTGGACTAGGCGCTTTTAAAGTTTGTCGCCAAATATCTCCCTCTAAACGCTGACGCAGGGCAATGCGTTGTTTGGCTAAGTGCTGGTCAGGACTATCATAATATTTAGCCCATAAATGTTGTTGTTGAACTAGTTTGTTCTTTTTAAATGCTATTTCGAATGCCGCACGATAATTATGTGGAATTTGAAATTTCAACTCTATTTCAGACATCGGGAATTCCCTCGATGAAAAAAGATACGTTCTATTAACTATAGTGTAAATCTATAAATGAACAAGGGGAGAACTGTGAACAAAAGCTTGAAAAATAAAATAATTTGTATTCAGTTTTTAACACAAAGCAGCCGAATGAATATTCACAAGGCTGCCGTTGTATTGCAGTATTTTTAGCGTGTGCTTTGAGGATGTTAAGGATACTTATTTTAAGAATTTACGGCTCACCATAAATTGTTCTGTCGCTTCCAATAAACGCTGTGCATACACTTCCTGTTTTGCAGTGAGCCAACCTAAAACAAACCAGTCGCTCGCTTCCAATTCAGTTTGTTGAATGTATGCTGCAGAAGATGCCAACACTTGATATTCCTGTGCTGCAAGCTGTGCATCATTCAAAGCTTTACTATATTTCTGCAAATTTTTGACATCATAAATATGCGTCAAAATGGGGAAGCTAAATTTTAGTTCCTGAATACGCAAAGCCAGTTGATCTAAACTTTCAAAATCGTGAATATCACTGTGCTGTAATTGTTCATGTAACTGCTTATATTGCTGTTGCAACGTGTTTTGTGCGGCAGTTTTTAAGTCTAAACCTGAGTGATCGCTCGCGGCTAAACTAAACATCAATAATTCTAAATAGTGATGCACATTTTGCGTTGAACGGACTAAATTGACCAATTTTTCTTGGGCGTACAAGGTATCTTTTTTTAGGTTCTCTGCAGTCGTCGGGTTCTGTAAAAATGCGCCGAGTGTGGCTTGCATGTGTTCCAAATGCTGCAGGTGATCAAAATGTTGTTTAAATGCTGCAATTTGCATGGCCCATTTATCGCCTAAATGCTTCGACCAATCTTTAAATAAGGATAGTGTTAGTTGTAAATGTTGCAAAGCGAACTGCGCCTGATCAATATGACTTTGTTCGGCAACTTGAGCAGAAATTGCGGCAATATTGGGCAATAAATGCTGTAATTGTTGTGCAATTAACAGGCGTAAATTTTGGTCGGCATGGTCTTTTTTACTGAATTGAAATTCTTTGCTCTGAGCCGCAGGGCTGACTTTTTGCTGCACAGAAAGCAAATGTCCAATTTCTGCTTTATTGCGCACATCCAGCCATAAATGAAATTTTTTCACCCATTCAAAACTAAAAGCCAGCAATTGCTGAATTGAACCTTGTTTCAGTTCAAACTCAACTTCATGTACTTCAACTTCAGCATCTGCACAACGAATGTGACCAACATCTAAACTGATTTCAATGTCAGTATCTTCAACGGTCATTAGTCGTGAGGTACGTTGAATATCGGTTTCAAATTGTAGTTGCAACTGATCCCAATTTTGTCCCAAAGCTTGATTTAGCAATTGTTGTGCTTCGGGAATACTTTGATAAATTTGCAGATCAAGTTGTGGTGGAGTATCTGGATTTTCAGTTGGCGCAAGTGGATGGTTATGTTCAAAACTATGAAAATGACTTTGACCTGCCGCTTTTAAAGTTTGTACCCATTGCTCACCTTCTAAACGCAGTCTTAACGCCATGCCATGATGCGCCAAGCTGTGCGTAGATGTATCAAAATAGCGTGCTTTTAATGGAATTTGAGTCGATTTTTTCGGGTCTAAAGTTTTGAGTAGTGCAGTACGACGTGCGACTGGAATTTGAAATTTTAATTCAACTTCGACCATGAAAAATATCCTGAACGTAAAGCATGTTGCGCCAAAGCAGCGGCAAACAAATTGGTATTATAAATTTGTGAAAATTGCAGAACTAAGGTTTTGCAAAAGTGCGTTTGATTGTAACTAAAATATGCCAAGAAGTAAGGCTTGACCTTGGCTTTTTTAGGGTCTGTTGGCATTTCCTAAATGGCTTGCGCTGTAGGCTAAAACTGAGCAGATCAGGCATGAAACGTAGGGTATAGCGAGACTATTGCCAAGTTTCATAACGCAATCTGAGAAAGTTTTAGCCACAGCCTTTCAGGACAAGCATATTTTTTGCTGCTATTGCGTTATGAGTCAGTTATTTAGAACGACTAAATTTCCTGTCTCATGCCTTATATCAGCTGAAAAATATGCGTTGTCGCAAACATAGACGAAGTGTCAACAGACCCTTGAGTTTGGTTTTTTTTTGGCTTAGTTTAAAGTGTCATTGAGCGTAGCAAAAATAATTCAAACCTATAAACATCAGGATGATGAACATGAACGCAGCATTAAACCCCGAATTTGAGCCGACACCAGATCCCAAGTTTGAATTGCCAATTCAGGATTATTCAACATTTTATCGCTTTTATTTAACTGAACACCGCAACATTATGAGCCGTCGTTTGCACGTTGTTGGCAGTAGTATCGGTTTATATTGTGTGAGTAAAGCCATACGCCATAAAAAAGCCAAATATGTACTCTATGGTTTGCTGGCAGGCTATGCTTGTGCATGGGTCGGGCACTTTGTTTTTGAAAAAAATAAACCTGCCAGTTTTAAACAGCCTGTGTATAGTTTTATTTCAGACTGGCGGATGTTTGCCGATGTTTTGCGTGGTCATTTAAGTTTGCAAGATCGTGCTAAAGATAAAATTCCAAGTTGAATTGAGCGCTTAGTTATACCGTTTAGGCAAAAACTAGACGATATGTGATTATTTTCATAAAAAATGTACAAATAAAATTAATTTTTTGTTGAAATGATAGAGTGAATATTCTAATAATGTGTCATCAAATTTATTGATAAAAGTTTGTGACTTTCCAAGCCTAGAGTGACCTTTCTCTAGGCTTTTTTTATGTGAAAAATTATATTCAGAATGGTGTTAAATCAGAAATCATTCATCTTTAAGCAAGGATATAGAGCAAGCAGGTTACTGATAGAGCGGCATGAAAAAATATAGACACATGATCATTTGTCGCATCCCCACATGCGCTCTGGCACAAATGATCATGTGTCTAAATGGGCGACCTAAATATGTCGTTATTCGCTGTAGTCACCCGTATGGATTTTAAAATCCATATCTTATTGAACTGGTTGCAGTTCTTGTTTTGCGCAGTTCAATTAAAGCTAAATCTATCTTTTAGCGCTATCACTAGAATTTGGTATTTTTAAGTTTTTGACTCAATAAAACCCAAACAAAATAGAAGCTTATAGAGCCTATATAAAAAAACTTGTTGAGCCTGAGGTTCTGACACATGCCGCCTGAATGTGTAATAATACAGACCTTGTATTATTTGTGGCTGAGATTATGCGCGGTTTATATTTGATTACCAATGATGATCCTATCGAACTGCTTTTGGCAAAATTAGAAGGGGCGATGGCAACTTATGAAGTCGCGGTGTTGCAATATCGCCGTAAAAATGTGCCTCAAGCTCAGCAGGCATACGAAATTGAATATATGAAATCGATGTGTGATCAATACAAAGTGCCATTTGTGATTAATGATGATCTTGAAACTGCAGTGAAATATGGTGTTGGCGTACATTTGGGTCAAGAAGATGGCTCTATTGTTGAAGCGGTTGCACGTTTACCACAAGATGTATTGATTGGTCGCAGTTGTAATAACTCGATTGAATTGGCAGAGCAAGCCATTGCCGATGGTGCAAACTACGTGGCTTTTGGTGCAGTCTATGCAACTGAAACTAAACCTGAGGCAAGTACACTTACATTAGACACGCTCACACTGGCGAAGCAACAACTCAATGTGCCAATTTGCGCGATTGGTGGTTTAACTGTTGAAAACAGTCAGCCTGTCATTGAAGCAGGTGCAGATTTATGTGCAGTGATTAGTGATATATTAAGACGTCCGATGCATACTGTTGCACAGCGTGTTTATGATTGGTCTGCACTTTTCAAAGCAGACACTTAAAGCAGACAGCTAATTTTTTATTTTATTTTTTGAGTTGAGTGCCTCCATGAGCTTATCTCCAAAGCAAGAACAATTGTTTAAACAAGCCAATAAGCATATTCCAGGTGGTGTCAATTCACCTGTACGCGCATTTAACGGGGTAGGCGGAACCCCTGTATTTATTGAAAAAGCCAAAGGTGCTTATTTGTACGATGTCGATGGCAAACGCTATGTCGACTATGTAGGTTCTTGGGGACCAATGATTTTAGGTCATGCCCATCCTGCTATTATTCAGGCGGTGCAAGCTGCAGCTGAAGATGGTTTGAGTTTTGGTGCGCCAACGGTGCATGAAACGACTTTGGCCGATATTATTTGCGAAATTATGCCTTCAATTGAGTTGGTTCGCATGACCAACTCAGGTACAGAAGCCACCATGACCGCAATTCGTTTGGCGCGTGGTTATACAGGTCGTGACAAAATCGTCAAATTTGAAGGTTGCTATCATGGACACTCAGATTCGCTGTTGGTCAAAGCAGGCTCAGGACTTTTAACCAGTGGTGAAGGTGAAGCAACTTCTGCGGGTGTTCCTGCCGATTTTGCCAAACACACGTTGACTTTGCCCTATAACGATATCGCCACTTTAAAAGAATGTTTTGCAAAGTTTGGTGCTGAAATTGCAGGGGTGATTGTTGAGCCAGTTGCGGGCAACATGAACTTGGTTAAACCAATTGATGGTTTCCTGCAAGCAATTCGTGATGTCTGCGATGAACGCGGCTCAGTCTTTATTATTGATGAAGTAATGACAGGTTTCCGTGTTGGCTTAGGCGGTGCTCAGGCGCATTATAATGTTAAACCAGACTTGACCACACTCGGTAAAATTATTGGTGCTGGCTTACCAGTAGGTGCATTTGGTGGTAAACGCGAAATCATGGAATGTATTGCGCCATTAGGTAAGGTGTATCAAGCAGGTACTTTGTCTGGTAACCCGTTGGCGATGCGTGCGGGCATTGAAATGTTTAAACATTTACGTGCCGAAGGTTTTTATGAAAATTTAACTGCGCAACTGGAAAAATTGTTGACAGGCTTGCAAGCTGCGGCAGATGAAGCAGGTATCCCGTTCAAGACGCAACAAGTCGGTGCTATGTTTGGTTTGTATTTTACTGACCAAGATGACATCACCAGTTTTGATTCTATGCTGAATTGCGATGTCGATGCTTTCCGTAAATTCTTCCACGGAATGTTGCAACGTGGTGTGAACTTGGCGCCATCTGCTTTTGAAGCAGGCTTTATTTCATCTGCGCATAGTGATGAAGATATTGCCTACACCATTCAAGCTGCAAAAGAAACATTTGCGGAAATGAAGGCGTAATTTGACCTCTGCTTAACACTGTCCTAAAAGGCATAGATATCTCCAAAATATCTATGCTTTAGGTTAAATTGAAGACATACTCTTCAATTTAATATCAAAGGCTTAGATCAGCGTCTTGTTAAACACTAAAATAGCCTGGTCAAACTAAATATGAATCCTATTACTTCATTTGCTCCCGCCATCAAAGATATAGCTTCAGAACGGCTTTGTTGTGCAACTATCTTGCACTATGATTTCATTGTATTTTTCTATCCAAATTTTAAAAACCTTTAAAACAGTATCTTAAAAAATATTTATGCAACAAAGCCTCCTGCATGCTATAAAACCCACATTTCTAAAAGCAGGCTGATTTAAAATTCAGCAGATTGTCTGATTCAGGAATGTAAATCGGAAAATTCATCGGGAATTGATGTATTTTGCATTGTAATTCTGTGTCAGGCTTTTTATTATTGCCGCCTTGTTTTCACGATCGGCCCGGAATTGAAATTGAGTAATTTTCTAAGCGAACACCTGATTCATCGTGACGATGAGTTTATGGTGATACATAAACCCGCTGGCATACTCACCGTTCCAGGTAAAACAGCAGATTTGCAAGATTGTGTGATGAGTCGTCTAGTTAAAATTGAGCCGCGCACTTTGCTGATTCATCGCTTAGATCGTGATACTTCGGGTATTTTGGTATTTGCACTCACGAAATGGGCGCAAAAACAAATTTCGCGTCAGTTTCAAGAACGCCAAACCGATAAAACCTATCAGGCATTGGTGGCAGGGCAACTGCAAGGTGAAGGCACTGTAGATGTGCCTGTGGTCTATGATCCTGCACATCCTCCATTACACATTGCCGATGCAACCCATAACAAACCTGCGTTAACGCATTGGCGTGCATTGGAGCAATTTGAATTGCAGGGGCAAATTGTGACTCGTGTGCAACTGACGCCGATTACAGGTCGTTCGCATCAATTGCGAGTGCATATGCAATATTTAGGTCATCCAATTATTGGTGATACTTTATATGCCACGCCCGAACAGCAACAACTCATGCCTCGTTTGTGTTTACATGCAGCAGAATTAAGTTTTCTGCATCCACAAACTGAGCAACGTGTACAGTTTACTTGCCCAGTCCCATTTTAAGCGAAAAAGATTACGCAAAGCCTGTGCTTTAGGCTCTCTTTTTAGTGCGCTTTATGTCAAAATATATTGCTATACGCCCTGAATTTTTGCTCAAATACTCAGCAGGTTTTGCGCAAAAATTTATACGTCCTAACTTCTAAATAAAGGTGGAAAAATTGCAGCAGTTTGCTATTGGTCAACGTTGGTTATCAGACACAGAAACGGAATTAGGACTTGGTGTTCTGATTGATGTAGATGAGCGATCGGTCAGCATTTTATTCCCTAAAAGTGATGAAACCCGTGTCTATGCACGCAATAACGCACCTTTATCGCGTATCATTTTTAATGTAAATGATGAAGTTCAAGACCAAGAAGGCAATGCGTGGACGGTTGAATCGGTCGAAGACCGCCATGGCGTATTGCGTTATAACGTGGTGCGTCGTTTGCAAGATGGCAGTGAAGAAAAGAAATCACTGAATGAAACCCGTATTGGTGCAAGTATCCAACTTTCAAAACCCTTAGACCGCTTGCTTGCCAGCCAAATTGACTATAAAGAATGGTACGACTTGCGTATTGAAGCCTTGTTGATGCAAGCCAATATGCAAAGTAGCCCACTGCGCGGCTTGGTGGGTTCGCGTGTAGGTTTGATTCCACATCAACTTTATATTGCACATGAAGTCGGTAAGCGTTTTGCGCCACGTGTCTTATTGGCAGATGAAGTTGGTTTAGGTAAAACCATTGAAGCAGGTTTGATCATCCATCAGCAACTCAAAACAGGACGTGCGGAACGTATCCTGATTTTGGTACCTGATTCGCTGCAATATCAGTGGATGATTGAAATGCGTCGCCGTTTCAATCTGCAATTCTCTTTGTTTGATTTAACCCGTACGGCATCTATTAAAGAACACGATCCTGACCTGAATCCATTCTTGACCGAACAATGCATCATTGCTTCAGTCGATTTAATGATTGACCACGATGACTTACGCGAACAAGCCCTAGAAGCAGGTTTTGATTTGCTGGTGGTCGATGAAGCGCATCACTTAATGTGGAGCGAAGAAGAAGGTGGTAATGACCGTTATGATCTGGTCGAAGAATTAGCTGAACAAACCGCAGGGGTGTTATTGCTCACTGCAACGCCTGAGCAACTGGGTGTAGAAAGCCATTTTGCGCGTTTACGTTTACTCGATCCGCAACGTTTTAGCTCGCTCGACCGTTTCTTGGATGAAGAAGCACAATATCAACATACGGCAAAAATTGCCGAAGTCCTAATGTCAGATGCAGCATTGGAAGAAAGCCATTTGGCTGCACTGGAAGGCTTGTTGGGACATCGCATAGAAGATAACCCTGAACAGCGTTTCCGTGCTATCCACGAATTATTAGACCGTCATGGTACAGGACGTATTTTGTTCCGTAATACCCGTGAAGCAATTCAAGGTTTCCCAGGCCGTGATTGTCAGCCTGCGCCGTTACCTGCACCAGAAAACTGGTCTAAAGATGGTAAGCTGCGTGAACAAATGTGGCCAGAAGAAGCACTGCTCGATGGCAGTTGGATGGAAACTGACCCGCGTGTAATGTGGTTAATGGAGCGTTTGCGTAGCGACTTAAAACATAAAAAAGTGCTTTTAATTGCGCGTAGCGGCCCTGTGGTAGAAGCCCTTGAAAATGCGCTGCGCCTACATGCAGGTATTCGTACTGCAATGTTCCATGAAGGCATGAGCTTGTTAGAACGTGACCAAGCGGCAGCATATTTCGCAGAAGATTCTTATGGTGCACAAATTTTATTGTGTTCCGAAATTGGTTCAGAAGGGCGTAACTTCCAGTTTGCATCAGACCTGATTTTGTTTGACTTACCTGCCAATCCCGACGTGTTAGAACAACGTATCGGTCGTTTAGACCGTATTGGTCAAGAAAACCGTATTCAAATTCATGTGCCGTATTTGGTGGGGACTGCGCAAGAGCGTATGTTCCGTTGGTATAACGAAGCACTCAATATTTTCAGCAATATTTCACCCACTGCACAAACCTTGCAGGAAAACTTTATTGTCGATTTAAAACACTGCTTACTTGCAGATTTAGGACAACAGTTTGAAGATTTACTGGAAGCAGTCAGTGTGCAGCGTGAAGCTTTGGAAGCAGAACTTCAAGCGGGTCGAGATCGTTTGTTGGAATACAACTCTTGCCGTCCTGTGGTGGCGCAGGAAATTGTACAAGCTTTAGAAGATTACGACGACAATACCACGTTGCCTATGTTTATGAAGCGCTTTATGGCATCGACCAATATTGACTTCGATGAACAAAGCAATGGCACGGTGATTATTAAACCAACTGATCAAATGCAAGTGCAAGGTTTGACCTTAGACGAAGAAGGCATGACCGCGACGTTCTATCGGGATCAGGCGCAAATTCGTGAAGATGCACAGTATTTGACCCTAGAGCATCCATTCACAGAAAGCGTGATGGAAATGATCAATACACAAGGTTTTGGTAGCACCAACGTTGCGGTATTAAAATCTGCCGCTTTGCCACAAGGTTCTGTGTTGCTCGAAGTCTGGTTCAAAGTGGATGTCATTGCACCTAAAGCCCTGAATTTGCCATCAAGCTTGCCACAGCAACTCATTCGTGTCTTATTGAGCGAAAAAGGGCAGGATTTATCGCAAAAAATTGCCCCTGAAATTTTAAAACCTTATTTACATCATTTAGATGGCAACAGTTGTCGTCAAGTGGTGAAAGCACGCCGTGACGCGATTGAAGCGCGTTATACACAGGCTTTGGAGTTGGCTAAAGCTGCATTGCCTGAATTTAAGCAACAAGCTAAAGATGTATATAGCAAAAAATGGCAATATGAAATTGACCGTTTAAGCTATTTGAAGCAATTTAACCCAAGTATTCGTGAAGATGAAATTACACGTTTACAGAAATTGCAAAAAGAAGGTGTTGCATTATTAGATGGTTTGTCGGTCACGCCTGAAGCAATTCAGGTGATGGTGGTGGTAAAGCCATAAAGAGTGCATTCAATACAGGTGTCTAGACGGTGTATTTGTATTGAGTCGGTTTTAATCAATCACTTTTTTAAATATTTGGCATCTTCTAAATTGCACGTTTTAAGTTGGGCATTGCGCCTCATTTTTACGGAGCAGTTTAGCGGGTGCTTTTTTAATATCGCAATAAAAATTTTGTGCGAGATTTTTCACATCACGGACTTAAACAAAGTAGCAACCAGTGCTTATGTGTCATTAAAATGACTCATAATTCATCTTTTTCAGCATTCCGGTCATTTGCAAAACCCAGTGGTATGCGTAGTTTAAAGGCTGTTGATCTTTTATCTATGATTGATGTGCCAAGTGTTGAATCTGTAAGCGCGTACGCATAGATCAAGTCACAGACCCGATATTCTTCTTTTAAGCGTATTTTAAATGACTAAAGCTGCAATTCATTTTACCCATGCCAATGGTATTCCTTCTGCCAGTTATCAAAAGTTTTTTCAATGTTTTGAAGCAGATTATCATTTAAAGGCAATTCCACTGATTGGTATGCAAGCAGAATTTCCTGTGACCTATAAGTGGACCTATTTGATTCATCAAGTGATTCAGGACATTGAGCAGCAGTTTCCAAAGCAACAAGTGATTGGTTTAGGGCATTCTTTTGGTTCATTATTAACCCTGATGTGTGCCTATCAGCGTCCAGATTTATTTTCTCAATTGATTATTATGGATCCACCTTTTGTGATTGGATCGAAGTCGGCATTATTTGAAATTTTACAAAAATTTAAACTGAAATATGTAGATCAACTCACACCTGCCGCCGTGACCATGAAGCGTCGAGATCATTGGGCTAGCCATGCAGAAGCCTATCAAGCTTTGCGGCATAACCGTTTATTTAAAAAATTTGATGCACAATGTTTTGAAGATTATTTTGCCAGCGGCATACAAGTCGATGCACAAAGAGGTGGTGTGACTTTAACAATTCCAAAACGGGTAGAAGCTGAAATTTTTAGAACCGTACCTGCATGGTGGTGGCGCACACCACGCAAAGCCCCAGATGTACCTGTGCATTTAATTACAGCAAGGCATAGCCCATTTTATTTGCAAGGTTTACCGCAAGGCATGCAAAAAACTTATGGAATTGAGTTTAGTGTGGTCGAGGGAGGACACATGTTTCCTTTGGAAAATCCTGAAACCACGGCAACACATGTGCAGCAATTAATTCAAAAACAACACGCTTAACAGCGAAGTCTAGCAATTAAATGCTCAAACGGGCGTGACCTGATTCAGGAAAATCGCCCGATTTATCCTGTGTTATGTTAACGAATTTTGGCATCATCCAAATGTCGTGCACCTTCTAAAATCATGCGAATCATGGTCATGGTTTGTTCAGCGGTTTCTTTACGTTCAGTCGCAGGCATATCAATGACTTTAGCGCCCATATTAAACACCAACTGGGTAATGGCTTTTGCGACAATATCGGGATGCGCTAACTTGCTGTTATTTAAACGTTCTAAACGAATTAAATCATCCTGCAATTCTTGCTGGAAATAATTCAATTGGCGCTCAACAGCTAGCTTATAAGAGGTTGAACCCGTATAACCTTCACGTAATAGCAGACTTAAATTGCCTTCATCGGTATCTAATTGTTCAATAAATACTTCAACCGAGCTGCGAATAATACTGTTTTGTTTAGATGCTTTTAAACGTGCTTCATGCAGAATTTGACGCAACACCACACCTGCACGATCAATCAGTTCAATCGCGAGTTCATCAATATCTTTAAAATGACGATAAAAACTGTTTGGTGCGATGCCTGCTTCACGTGCAACTTCACGTAAACTTAAAGATGCGATACTTTTTTGTGGGCCAATTAAATTTAATGCTGCCTGAAATAATTCTTGTTTAGTAATGGTAGCTTTACGCCCAACCGTACGCACGACAAGAGGCTCATGAACCGTTTCAGATTCTGGAAAAGTCACATCATGGTTTGTTTTCATGGCAGGCTGAGTCATATTTTCAATAATTTATAAGCTTAGAGGCATTATAGCGGTTGCGCCAGTACTTGTGAAATGATTAGAAACAATACAGGTGTATATACAAATATATATACATGTGTATAATAATTAAAATTTCATCGGGTGGTGCTGAATCATGCAGCTAACTGAAAAAAGAAAATCTCCCTTAACCAGTATTGCAACTGCAGTACTAGACCCTTATGCCGCCAATTTCTGGTTGCAAAAAATTAATCCATTATGGTCGGTGAATCAGTCACTCGGCAAAATTGTAAAAAAAGATACCGCTGCACAAGGTGTAGTGAGCTTTACTTTGCAATTCAATAAAAAATTCCAAATTGGCGCAGCAGGGCAGCATCATCCTGTTTATGTGACAATTCAAGGCGTACGCTATGAGCGAACCTATAGTTTGACTCAGCTTGATGCACAACACGTTTTATTGACGGTAAAAAAAGTTGATCAGGGCAAAGTCAGCACATGGCTGGTTGAGCAAGCCAAAGTTGGTGATACTTTGGAATTTGGTGCGCCTTATGGTGATATGCAACTGCCTGCACAAGCCCAGCCTTTAATTCTATTGGTAGCGGGTAGTGGTATCACACCAATGTATAGTTTGCTACAAGACATGGCGAAATCAGGTCGTCTTGGTAGCACTCCAGTAACTTTAATGTATTGGGTAAAAACCTTTGCAGACGCAGCATTTAAAGCACAGTTTGAAGCATGGGCACAACAATATCCAAACTTTAAATTTCAAGTGTTTTATACTCAAGAGCCGAGTGTGGCGCACAGCCGTTTAAATGCAGAACATTTACAAGACTTGGCACAAATCGAGCAAAGTGCAGTGTTTGCATGTGGCCCATCGGGTTTTACCACGCAAGCTGAACAATTATTTGCACAAGCTGCTTTGCTGAAAACAGAAGCTTTTAGCATGACCCCTGTGTTAAGTGACGATGTTGGTTTGGTACAAGTTACACTGACTCAATCGAAAAAGATTGTCACTATTCCAAAAGGCAAGTCCATTTTAGAAAGTCTGGAACAGCAAAATATTAAACCTAAATACGGCTGTCGTATGGGAATTTGCCATAAATGCGTATGCAACAAGGCTGAAGGTTCAACTAAAAACTTGGTCGATGGTGTTCAAAACAGCGAACCGAATAACCAATTGAAAATCTGCGTCAATTCAGCACAAACCGATTTAATTATTGATTTATAAGCGAGTTCCGATTATGAATATGCCAGTAAAAATAGAATATTTCCGCAATCCTAAAAACCGTGAACTCACTCAATTTGAATTAGATGAGCTTGCACGTGAATTAGACGCCATTAAACAAGAAGTTTTGGATGATATTGGTGAAAAAGATGCCAAATACATCCGCCGTGTTTATTCAACCATTCGTTATAGCTCAATGGCAGGTCGTGCCTTATTGTTCGCAGGATGGTTCCCGCCAGCATGGGTTTTGGGTACAGGCTTGTTAGGCTTTGCCAAAATTATGGAAAACATGGAATTAGGTCATAATGTCATGCATGGTCAGTATGACTGGATGAATGATCCTAAATTCAATGGTGCAAGTTATGAATGGGATACGGTAGGTACTTCAGACAACTGGCGTCAAACCCATAACTTTAAACACCATACTTATACCAATATTAAAGGTATGGATGATGATATTGGCTATGGTTTGGTGCGTTTGTTCCCAGAACAGCGCTGGAGATCAGGCTATTTATTGCAACCTTTATACAGTATTCCTTTCTGCTTACTGTTCCAATGGGGTGTTGCCATTCAGAATTTAGAAATTGGTAAAATTTTGAATGGCCGTAAAAGCAAAGCCCAAGCCAAAAAAGAATGGCAACCTATGCAGAAGAAAATTGGAAAACAATTGTTTAAAGATTATGTGTTCTTTCCATTGATTGCAGGCCCTTCGGCTTTACCAGTGTTTACAGGGAACTTGGTTGCGAATGGTATTCGTAATATTTGGACATTCAGCATTATTTTCTGCGGTCACTTTACGAAGGATGTAGAAGTATTTCCAAAGTCTGTGATGCAAAACGAAAGCCGTGGTCACTGGTATATGCGTCAAATTCGTGGTTCATCGAATCTTACAGGTTCTGAAGCATTCCACATTTTGACAGGACATTTAAGCCATCAAATTGAACACCATTTATATCCAGATATTCCTGCACGTCGCTATCGTAAAATGGCTCCAAAAGTACAAGCTGTGTGTGAAAAGTATGGCTTGAACTACAACAATGCTAGCTTAGTTAAGCAATACGGCAGTGTATTAAAACGTATTGTGAAATATGCGTTTCCATTCAAGAAATAAGCATGAATATCATTTATGAAATTTTAGATTAGTAAGTGATTCATCAAACAGTGATAAATATATCTTTTAACGATATAGAAAAGTGGCTTAGATAAGCCGCTTTTTTTATGTATGTATGGGTAATCCTCCCATAAATAACCGAAGTTAAAAGTAGAGGTTAAGCGTTTACACAGTTTTATTTACAGTCTCATTAAAAATAATACTTTTACTACTAAAGGCATCCGCTACATGTAACTTAAAAAACCCACAATTCAAATTGTGGGTTTTTTATTTCACTCATCAAAATCAAGCCAGTTTTTTATAAGCCATAATTTCAGGTAAGGTTTGATCTACACCGACCATATATGGATGGGTTGCTAAACTCAGCATAGCTTCATCTTCATCACTATTGCCATACGCATAAATAGCAGCATAATTTTTTAAATCATACTGTTCTAAAATCCGAATTTGCTTTTGTTCCCGACTACAATCAGGTGTTGAATATTGCCCTGTAAATTGCTGACTTTCAATTTCTGTTTCGGTACAAATCAAACCAACATTTAATTGCTGACAAATATACTGCAAATAAATATCCACACTCGCAGAAACCACCACCACATCATCACCATTGAATTGATGCTGCTTTAATTGTAGTAATAGTTGTGGGTTTAGATCATGCATTAAATCTGCTGCATAGCGTTGTGCAAGTGCTAATATTTCAGCTGTACTCGCATCTTTAAACATGGCACTAAACAATTTAGGGCGCATGGCATGCGCAGGATAGACTTTTAAATAATAGGCCTGAATCCACGGTAAGGTTTTTAAACCTTGTTTGATAATGTGTCGTTTAGACAAGGCATAGAAAATGAACCCTGTAAAACTGTCTTTGCTACACAGAGTCCCATCAAAATCAAATAAGGCTAGATTTTTATATTTTTGGCTTTTTGCATGCATGTTTTATAACGTCCATTGACTCGTGTTGCGAACCAATTGGTGTTGTAATCTCGACTGAGTTTAGGCCCTGAAATCACCACTTGTGGCATCATGGCATAAAATGGCTCTTTGCCCGTTTGAGCTTTATACAGTTTAGTTACAGCCAGATAGGTCGCGGTATCTTCAAATTTCTTTTCTTTTTCTTTTTTTAAGTCTGCACGAATTTGTCGTGGTGTAACCAAAATATTATGTTTGGCAAAAACAGCAATTAATTCACGTTCAGATTCACTCTTTGCATTACGCACGCCGCCATCTTTAGCGTAAAGAAGTAAATCACCATCTAAATCGAGTTCAGCTTCGGTTAAATCATTCAGCATACTTTGGAATGCTGCATTGCGACTTGAATACATGCCCGAGTTATAGTCAGCAAAGCGGTATAGCGGTTGATCATAGTCGGCAGGGTACATCATTAAACGATGAATCCCATAATATAAGCCACCATACTGGGTATATAGATCACTGCGTAACTCTGCGATGTTACCGCTTTGGCGTTTATGCTCTTTGGCATAGCTAATATGTACTTGCATCGAGCCTAAAGTAGTAATTGGATTAAGTTTTTCGCCAATATTTTGTCCAAACAGTTTGGCAGCACCTGTTAGCGCAGACACGTGATAATGTTTGGCCATATAGTCAAAAATTTCACGATACAATTCATCCAGTTCACGTTCGGTTTTCACACGACGCATTTGGCTTAAATAGTTATCTTCAGGGCTTGGGTGGTTTTTCAGTACATCCTGAAAATAGCCTGCAACCGTACCACCAATGGCTTCGCCCAGTTTATCTTTAAATTTCTCATCCAAACGGTCTTGCACTTCTTTAACTGCTTTTTCACCCAGACCATAGACTTGAGGGTCGGCTACAAAGTTCGATTCCTGATCCACCACGGCAATGATGGTGCACATATTTTCTTTGGTTTGTGGGATGCCCAATTGCTCTGAAATATCGTAAATATCTTTTGCCCAAGCACTACGCTCACTGACCCTATTCGGAATGAGTTTGCGGATTTGTTCTGCTTCAAGGGTTGGCTCATTGTCCTTAGACCACCATGCGCTATCTCCACAGGCAGCCAAGCTTAATGATAAAGCAAGCACGCTGAAGGGTTTCATCAAAGAAGTGAATACAGTGTCTTTCATAGTATAGGGAAAACTCGTTCCAAATGGATGAGCCCAAAGGGCAGATGCAGTATACTATGCCAATCGTTAAAGTTAAGAATATATATGTATATTGGTCCCTATCAACTGTCAAATAATTTGATCGTTGCCCCGATGGCAGGTGTCACTGATAGACCCTTTCGCTCACTGTGCAAGTACTTTGGTGCAGGGCATGCGGTCAGTGAAATGATGACCTCTGACAAAACTTTGCGCATGAGTAAAAAGAGTTTGTATCGTGCCAACTTTGATGGGGAACTTGCACCAATTTCTGCACAAATTGCTGGTTCAGACCCGCATGATTTGGCCGAAGCCGCACGTTATCAAGTCGCCAATGGTGCACAAATTGTTGATATCAATATGGGATGTCCTGCCAAAAAAGTCTGCAATAAGTTGGCTGGTTCGGCTTTATTGCAAGATGAAGATTTGGTGGCACGCATTTTAGATACTGTGGTTGCCGCGGTGAATGTGCCTGTGACACTGAAAACTCGCTTAGGTTTTTTGAATGGGCAGGAAAATATTTTACGGGTTGCCAAACGCGCAGAACAAGCAGGCATTGCTGCATTGGCATTGCATGGGCGTACCCGTGAAGATATGTATTTAAACCGTGCACGCTATTCACTGATTAAAGAAGTGAAAAGCATGCTCAATATTCCTGTGATTGCCAATGGTGATATTGATAGTCCTGAAAAAGCCAAATATGTCTTGGACTATACAGGCGCAGATGCGATTATGATTGGACGTGCTGCGCAAGGACGTCCGTGGATTTTTCGGGAAATCGCACATTATTTAGCAACAGGTGAGCTGTTAGCAGCACCGAGCATTGCAGAAGTTCAAAAAGTATTACTTGGACATTTAGCTGAGCTGTATGAATTTTATGGTGAATATTCAGGTTGTCGTATTTCACGTAAACATATTGCTTGGTACACCAAAGGTTTACGTTCAAGTAATGAATTCCGTCAAAGTATGTATCAAGTAGAAAGTACTGCAGAACAATATAAAGTGGTGGAAGATTACTTTAATCAGCTACTTGCGCATGGTGAAATCATGAGTGATGTGCAGGTTGAAGCGGTGAACTTATTAGATACAAAATAAAAACCCAACCGTGATACACAGTTGAGTTTTTCGTACGTAAACTTAGCGTGCGTGAATCATTTCCAAAACCAACTGATTAATTAAATCTGCGGCCTCTAATTCACGAATCTGACTGACATTACTGCCTGCCCAAAAAGGGGCATAACCTTGCTCGCCTTGTGTGACGGCTGCTGAATGCAACTGTTTTGCAAGATCATACGTATATGGATAGGTGGGCACAGTTAAACGATTTGGTGTATCTACCTGTGTATGCCAATGATTAATTAAACCACGGGCAGAGCGTCCAGAGATGCTGTCGGTAATTTGAGTAATGTTTTGCTGAAATAAAGCTTGTCGATAAGCTGGATTGGCATTGGAACTTTTACATTGCACAAAAGCTGTACCCAGCTGTACCGCAGAAGCGCCCAATTTCAGCATTAACTGTGCTTGCTGACCATTCATAATGCCACCTGCTGCAACCACTGGCAGGGTACAATGTTCACGAATTAGTTGTACTAAATCGCTGGTTTTAATTGCACTATCAAAGGTTTGGTTAAAGATACCCCGATGTCCACCTGCCTCAATGCCTTGGGCGATAATGACATCAATTCCCGCTGCTTCAATGGCTTGAGCTTCGGCTAAGTTGGTTGCTGAAACCATAGTAATGATTCCTGCATCTTTTAAAGCCTGAATTTGATGCGCATGCGGAATCCCGAAGTGAAAACTGACGGCTTGTGGTTTAGTTTCTAGTACAAGATCTAAATATCCATCATGGTCTTTAAAACTTGGATAAATACAATTTAGTTGACTCGGTGCAGTTGCGCCATAGCGTTCAAAGATTGGCTGAAAATGTGCAATCCACGCTTGTGCAGCGACTTCATCTAGTGGACTTGATTCATGGCAAAAGAAATTGACCTGAAATGGAAAATCAGTCAGTTCTTGAGTGCGTAAAATTTGCTCACGTGCAGCATCTACCGTGTTTGCACCTAAACCGAGTGAGCCAAAACCACCTTGATTAGAAACCTCGGCTGCAAGTTCGGGAGTAGAAACGCCAGCCATTGGAGCAAGAAAAATAGGATGCTTTATATTCAGTTGTTCTAATAAGGTCATATTATTTACTCCATGTTTTTATCTACTTTGCCCAACTCTAGGTAGATTGGCAAATCATATCCGTCATTTCTTTATGAAATATTAAGATGAGCGATATCATTAAATTTGCAGATGCTTTCAGGCATAATAAGCCTGATGTATGAATTGATGAGTAAATTAATGAAGCCTTTCGTTTATGGTGGTTTGCTTGTGGTGTGTGGATTAAGTGCGTGTAGCAATCCACAGCAAACTCAAGTAAAAATTGATCCAAAGCAATATCAGGTTCAGGATGCGACTGCATTACAACAGCGTATAGATGCTTTAAATGTCAAATTGGCGCAAGACTTCAAACAATTTAAACAAGTCGAAAATATCGCATTTGCGCATCAATTCCCTTTAGATGTAAATAACTTACAAACTTTGAATCAGCATTTGGTCGCCAGTACTGCTTTAAAGCCGACTAAAATTGCTTATTGCGATATGATGAATGGTTATTTTGCTGAGTTATATCGCTTAGGACATAACAATCTAGATTTTCTTAAAGATGTAAAATTACCGCGTGCAGAGCAGGAAAATTTGGCTGAAAATTTTGCCAATGCAGAATCTTATTATGATTTTATTTTGAATCGTTACACCAGTTACCGCCAAGTACAACAGACCATGGGCTATGGTTGTAATTTAAAAGCGGCGTTATAGTTGCGGCAGGATTTAGGTTTACTAGGGTCTGTTGATATTTCATAAATGGCTTGCGCTGTAGGCTAAAACTGAGCAGATTAGGCATGAAACGCAGGGAATAACGGGTTTATTTTCAAGTTTTATAACGCAATCTGTGAAAGTTTTAGCCACATGAGCAAAAACAAAGCACTGCTTTGTTTGCTGCGCAAGGATACAAGCATATTTTTTGCTGCTATTACGTTATGTGCCAGTCATTTAGAATGAGTAAATTTCCTGTCCCATGCCTTATATCAGCTAAAAAACCTTGCGAGATATATCTCTCATGTCGCAAACATAGACGAATTGTCAACAGACCCTAATTAAATCGTGCTGAATAAAAAACTCCTGAGAACTTGCTCAGGAGTTTTTGTTTTATACAATCAAATTATTGTTGTGCTTTTTCTTTCACATTTGCAGCACCTTGTTCAACCGCACCTGCAGTCGCAGCAGTTGCATCTTTAGCAGCTTGTACAGTCGTATCAGCTGCGTTTTCTGTTGCTGTTGCAACATTGTGTGCAGCATTTTCAGTTGCTTGCGCTGCGTTATCTACCGCAGTTGCTGTAGCAGTAGCAGCTTCATGTGTTGCATCTTTGGCATCATGTGCAGCTTGAGCCGCAGCGTTTTCTAAGTGTTCACCCGTAGTTGCCCCTGTTTCTGGTGCTTTTTCTTTTGCACAACCTACAAGTGCTACAGTGGCAGCAAGACCTAAAGCAATAAGAAGTTTATTCATTATCATGTTTCCTTTTTTTACATCCACTTAAGATGGGATAATGCGAATATAACCAAAAAACAATCAATTTGAAGCTTAAAATTGTTCAAATAATGTAATGGGTTTAGATATTTTTTTGTTGTGTAGATTAGAACGATAAATTAGAGAAAAATATGCCGATGCGATTCATTTTTTCTGATAAGGTGAAATCTTGAGAATGGTTACAGTTTTTATTGTACAGTAATGCCATTCTGTAAGATTGGGATTGTAAAATGCTTAAAAAAGGGATTTATCAACATTATAAAGGGCAATTGTATCAAGTGCTGCATGTGGCTACACACAGTGAAACCCAAGAGAAATTGGTGGTTTATCAATGCTTATATGGCGATTATTCTATTTGGGTCAGACCGCTTGATATGTTCACGGAGAGTATTACTTTGGATGATGACCGTGAACAGGAACGCTTTAAATTGATTCAGGAAGTGCATTAAATATTTAAAATCATTTGCTTGTTTAAAACGATCCAATCTATTTTAGATTGGATCGTTATGTGGGTGATCAAAGTTTAATCAGATCAATTATTGAATGGAAATACGGTTAAAGCTTAAATCGTATGCTAAATATTTACTCACAAAAGCTGCTTTATCACTGCGTCTTAATAAGTTGTCATAAATAAATTGTGGTACAGGATGGAATAAATCCCCAGAGCCATTTTCGTAAAATATTTTTAAATAACGTGAAGATGCACTGTATGTCCAGGATGTCACGGCAAGTGTTTTACCCATAAGCAACTCCTTTATTTTTTATATTATTTTTCACAGAATAAATCTGCTTATTTTGAACATAAGTGAAGTGCTTACTAAAAAGTATTACAGAATTGTAACTTTTGAATATAAGTTTTTTGCGCAACCTATACGTGCCAAAAACGACAAAACTATTATGAAGCGAAATAAAACACCACATTTAGGATGTGGTGTTTATGCTTTGCACATGAATAGTCATTCATTTAAATAAAATGATTGAAAGACTAGATTTTATAGATGACGACATTGATCTTCTTTGTCACCAGAAACACGGTTTGTGCCGCCAGTCGGTTTTACGCGGTTATCTTCACATTCTAAATTGCCATTCACGCGGTTATTTTTTACAACGATTGAGCCTGAATTATCTTTAAGTTGAATATTGCCATTTACACGGTTTGACGTGAGTTGGATGTTACGCCCATCTTCGAGTTGGATATTGCCATCAATGCGGTTGGCATGTGCATTAACCTGACTAAAGTTTCCTTTAGATTCTAAATTGCCATCAATCGTACTATTTTTAATTGCCGTATGTGAGTTGGAATGCAACATTAGGTTGCCCTTAATAGTCACATGATCAAGAACACATTGTTTATGCACTTTGACATTATCATCAATAGTTCGATTTTTAATGCTGCCATTACAGTTGAAATCAGCTAAAGCTGGCACTGAAAATGCTATTAATGTTGAAAGTAAAAATAATTTTTTCATAGAACAGCCCTCAAAAATAAATCTCACAACTGTTACCGGTACAGATTCGATTGTAGTGTTGTAATGTTTTTACATTTTCTATTCTAGAGATGAAATATGAATAAATAAGGTAGAAAAGGGTGATGTTCTGATTAAAAAAAACCACGCAAAATATGCGTGGTTTTTTTGAGTGGTTTAATCTAAAACTTAGATTTTACCTACTAGGTCGATAGATGGGGCTAAAGTTGCATCACCTTCTTTCCATTTAGCTGGGCATACTTCACCTGGGTGAGCGTGAACGTATTGAGCTGCTTTAACTTTACGAAGAAGTTCTTGAGCATCACGGCCAATACCGCCAGCATTGATTTCGATGATTTGGATTTTACCTTCTGGATCAATTACGAAAGTACCACGGTCAGCAAGACCAGCAGATTCGATTAATACTTCGAAGTTTTTAGAAAGCGTCCAAGTTGGGTCGCCAACCATTACGTATTGGATTTTTTTGATTTCTTCTGAAGAATCGTGCCAAGCTTTGTGCGTGAAGTGAGTGTCAGTAGAAACTGCATAGATTTCAACGCCTAATTTTTGGAATTCTGCGTAGTTGTCTGCAAGGTCACCAAGCTCAGTTGGGCAAACGAAAGTGAAGTCAGCAGGGTAGAAGAATACTACAGACCATTTGCCTTTAAGATCAGCTTCAGTTACTTCAATGAATTGACCGTTGTGGTATGCATTTGCTTTAAATGGTTTAACTTCAGTATTAATTAAGCTCATCATTGTCTCCATGATTAAGGTTTGTATTTCGTTGGCAATAGAGTATCTAATTTTGTTTTATTGCTGAAATGGTATTTTTACATTACTAGCATCGGAAAAACAAATGAGTATGTAAAAAGCGTACACTTTCATCACAGCATTATTGAGTCTTTATTAGGCCTCAAAATGATGATGATTGCATGACAACCTATTTTTCAGGTTCAAATACAACCCATTTCAAGCAATTGGTGAACATACATCTATATGGGGATGCTATTTTGAAATTCAAGGGGGGATTTAAAACTTTTTAAATACGCATTCTAAATCACTGTTCTTTCGCTTAAAGGCATTACAGCGTAAAATACGCGTTTGTGTTTTGGTTAGGAAGCGTATTCTGTGCAGAGTCATTTAAATGTAGACCACCTCGTTTTGGCGCGTGATCGTCATCGTTTAAATCGACTACGAAAAGGCAAAGATGCCAATCCAAAGCAATATCAGGAATTATTTGAAAAATCTAATTTAAAAGTGTTGGAGCGTGCACAGCGCATTCCCAACATTAAGTTGAATCCAGATTTACCTGTGACTCAATCTGCCGAACAGTTGATTACTGCAATTCAGCAACATCAGGTCATTATTGTGGCGGGTGAAACAGGTTCAGGGAAAACTACACAGTTACCACAAATTGCAATGTTGGCAGGTCGTGGTTTAACGGGGTTAATTGGTCATACTCAGCCACGACGTCTTGCTGCGCGTAGTGTATCGCAGCGTATTGCCGAAGAAGTTGGCGAAAAGTTAGGTGAGTCCATCAGCTTTAAAGTTCGTTTTAATGAACAGGGTTCGCAAGATTCAATTGTCCGTTTAATGACCGATGGTATTTTGTTAGCAGAGCTTGCCAATGATCGTTATTTAAATAAATACGACACCATTATTATAGATGAAGCGCATGAGCGTTCTTTAAATATTGACTTCATTATGGGTTATTTAAAGCAACTTTTGCCACGTCGCCCTGATTTAAAAGTCATCATCACTTCTGCAACTTTAGATGTGCAGCGTTTTAGTAACTATTTTAACGGCGCACCTATTTTTGAGGTCGAAGGTCGAAGCTATCCTGTCGAAGTACGTTATCGTCCAATTTCTGAATTAAGCATTGGTGGTAGTGATGATGATGAGTTTGATGACTTTGAAGAAAACTTGCCACGCGCAGTGGTGCAAGCGGTAGAAGAATGCTTTGCCGATGCACAGGAAAAAGGTCATCCTGAACATGCCGATATTCTAATTTTTGCCAGTACCGAACAGGAAATTCGGGAACTGCAAGAAACCTTGCATAAGCATGGGCCGCGTCATACTGAAATTTTACCGTTGTATGCGCGTTTGGCTTTGGCGGAACAACAAAAAATCTTTAATCCTTCTGGTGGCGGGCGCCGTATTATTATTGCCACCAACGTCGCTGAAACTGCACTTACTGTACCCAATATTCGCTATGTGATTGATAGCGGTTTTGCACGTATTTCACGCTATAACTATCGCTCCCGCGTGCAGCGTTTACCGATTGAAGCAGTATCTCAGGCAGCAGCGAATCAGCGTAAAGGACGTTGTGGTCGTATTGCGCCAGGCGTTTGTATTCGCCTGTATTCAGAAGAAGATTTTTTAAGTCGCCTAGAGTTTACTGAACCTGAAATTAAACGCACCAACTTGGCATCGGTCATTTTACAAATGCAAAGTTTGGGCTTGGGTACGCTCGAAGATTTTGATTTTATTGAGCCGCCAGATCATCGTTTAGTCAATGATGGTCGTAAGCTGTTGATTGAACTGGGTGCGATGATTGAGAAGGGTAAAGCCCCTCTTTTAGACGGAATGAGCAGCTCTGCGACGCAAAAGGGAGACAATCATCCGAATAATTCCACTAAATCCACCGCTAATAAAGGCGAGCTTCAAGGCAGCAGCTTAACCAAAATTGGTCAGCAAATGGCAAAAATGCCGATTGATCCACGATTGGCACGTATGATTTTAGGCGGTGCACATTTTGGGGTGTTAAATGAAGTCCTGATTATTGTAGCGGCATTGGCGGTACAAGACCCGCGTGAACGTCCTGCAGACAAACAAATGCAAGCCGATCAAAAACATGCACTGTTCCGTGAAGCAGATTCTGACTTTTTATTCTATTTAAAACTGTGGGAAACTTTACACGAAAACCGTGATGGCATGAGTGAAAACAAACGTCGTACTTTTGCCCGTCAGCATTTTTTAAGTTGGTTGCGTTTACGTGAATGGAAGAAAACTCATGAACAATTGGTGGATTTGGCGCGTGGCTTAAAACTGTCGTTTAATGAGAAAAAAGCCAGTTATGAAAATCTGCATCGGGCGTTATTAACAGGGTTGCTTTCTTTTATTGCCAATAAAACCGATGAGCGCAATGTGTTTATGGCAGTACGCCAACAAAAAGCACGAATTTTCCCTGCATCGACTTTGCATAAAACCAATACACCGTGGGTCATGGCATTTGAGATGGTAGAAACTTCGCAAGTGTATCTACGCACCTTGGCAAAAATTGAACCTGAATGGATTTTATTGGCTGCACGTGATTTGCTGAAGCATCACTATTTTGAACCACATTGGTCTAAAAAAGCAGGCGTGGTGAATGCCTATGATCAAATTTCGCTGTTTGGTCTAATTATCGAGCCGAAACGTCCTGTCAATTACGAAAAGGTCGATCAGGAAGCCGCCCATGAAATATTCTTACGTGATGCTTTAACCACAGGCAACTTGGGCATTACCCCACCATTTTTAAAACACAACCTGCTTAAACTGGAAGAAGTGGAACGGGTTGAAGATAAATTACGTCGTCGTGATTTAGTTGTTGATGAAGAAACTATTTATCAATTTTATGCCGCCAAAGTACCTGCAGAAGTTGCAAGCCGTCGTTCCTTTGAAGATTGGCGTGCCACAGTAGAGCCGCAAAATCCACGTTATTTATTTGTGGAAGATGATGCACTTTGGCTGAATGATCGTCCGACCACGCAGCAATTTCCTGACTATTTGCGTAATGGTGAGCTGCGCTTGGCGGCCAGTTACCGTTTTGACCCCAGCCATGATGAAGATGGCGCAACCGTTAAAATTCCAGTGCAAGCGTTGGCACAGGTCGATGAAAATATCTGGTCGTGGGGTGTTCTGGGTTGGCGTGAAAATTTAATTGAAGCCTTGCTCAAGACTTTGCCTAAAGATAAGCGTCGTCATTTGGTGCCTATTCCAGACACAGCTCGAAAGTTGCTACAACGTGTTGATGCGGTAAATTTACGCGAGCACATTTTTAGCTTTTTGGCATTTCAATTACGTGCTGAACACATCACCGAAAAAGACTTTAGCTTTGAGCGGGTAGATGCGTATTTATTGCCGTTCATTAAAGTGCTAGATGAAAAAGGGCGGGTGATTGAGCAAGGTCGTGATTTATCTGAATTAAAAGCGCGTTGCCATACCGAAACGCATAGTCCTGTAAAGCAGGTGCACGGAGAATTTCAAACTTTTCCTGAACGATTTGTATTTGAAGCTTCGCAAAAAGTTACGGGCGTAGTGGTTAAGCAATATCAGGCGTTGGTACCAAGCAAAACATTTGCAGAGCTTTTACCAAAAGATGAATCGGGTGTGGTGATTCAAACCTTTAATGATCAGAGTGAGGCGATTCGTCAGCACCGTGAAGGCGTGATTCGTTTGCTATATGTGCAATTGGGTGATTTATCACGCCAATTGAAAAAACAAATTGATAAACCCTTGGCTTTGGCGTATTCGCCTTTGGGTGATAAAGCTCAACTTGAGCAAATGTTGATCTATGCAACATTGCAAAGCATTATTGGTGACTTACCAGTCAACTTGGAAGAGTTTCAAAAGTTGCAGCTTGAGGTAAAAAAGACTTTCCTCAGTCATGGTCAAACCACGCTGCGTATCTTTAATGAAATTTATATTGCATGGCAAGACATCCGCCGTCAGCTCCTTATGCTAGATGAAGCCGTGTTTGCCAAAAATATGGATGATATAGAAGATCAGCTGGACTTAATGCATCTGGCAGACTTTGTGTATAGCAAGCCTGTAGAGGTGTGGAGCGAATATCCGCGCTATTTGAAAGCGTTGTTATTACGTTTAGACCGCTTACCCAACAACTTGCAAAGAGACGATGCTGCCATCGCCCAAATTGACCCTTGGATGGACAAATTGTTTAAACACAAACAAGATGCCCGACTCAAGGAATTGTACTTTATGGTGGAAGAATTACGCATATCGCTGTTCTCTCAACCCATGAAAACCAAAATACCAATTTCTGCAACTCGGCTGCAAAAAGTATGGGAAAAGCTCGGAATCAGTTAAGATATTAGTAATTTCTAGAAGGAGTTTTACATGGGCATTCGCATTATAGGTACTGGTCTTTATCACCCAGAAGATGTTATTACCAATGAAGAGTTGGTCGAAAGTTTAAATGCTTATGTGGAACAGTATAATCAGCTCAATGCTGACAAAATTGCAGCAGGTGAGCTTGAAGAACGTCGTGGCTCAAGTGCTGACTTTATCGAAAAAGCCTCTGGGGTAAAACGCCGTTACGTGTCAGAAAAAACAGGTATTCTGGACATTAACCGTTTACGTCCAAATTTGCGTGAACGCGGGGATGATGAAATTTCGCTACAAGCAGAATGGGGTGTAATTGCTGCAAAACAAGCCATGCAAAATGCAGGCGTGACCGCAGAAGATATTGATGTGGTGATTTTGTCTTGCTCAAACTTGCAGCGTGCTTATCCTGCGGTGGCGATTGAAATTCAAACTGCGCTTGGTATTCAAGGTTATGCCTATGACATGAACGTGGCATGTTCTGCTGCGACTTTCGGCATTAAGCAAGCGCATGATGCGATTAAAGCAGGTGCGCGCCGCGTACTGTTGGTGAATGTCGAAATTACCTCAGGTCATAACGATTTCCGTTCACGTGACTGCCACTTTATTTTTGGTGATGTAGCAACCGCTTCAATTTTGGAAGACACTGAAACCAAAGCAGGTTTTGAAATTTTGGACATGAACCTGTTTACTCAGTTCTCGAATAATATCCGTAATAATTTCGGTTTTTTAAACTTAAGTGAAAATGCAGATATTGACGATAAACGCTTCCATCAAGATGGTCGCAAAGTCTTTAAAGAAGTTTGCCCCTTAGTTGCCAAAATGATTACTGCGCAATTAGAAAAGAATCAGATTGCGCCAACCGAGGTGAAGCGTTTCTGGTTGCACCAAGCCAATGCCAGCATGAACGAACTCATTTTGAAATTGGTGGTTGGTAAAGAAGCAGCACAACCAGGTTTAGTACCTATTATTTTAGATGAGTTTGCCAATACTTCTTCGGCAGGGGTAATTATCGCTTTACACCGTACTGCACACGAAGTCGAAAACGGTGAATATGGTGTCTTGTGTTCATTTGGCGCAGGCTATTCAGTTGGCGCGATTTTGGTACAAAAACGTGATGCTGCATAAGCTTTGCCAAACCGTATAAGATCAGCAAACGCCTAAGTACAGGTATTAAAAAGTTCCTTCTCCTTCGGGAGAAGGCTTGGATCATCCGCGATATTCTCTTTACACAGACACATACAGAATAAAAACATCGAAAAACTTTATGAAAAATAATGCTTAGGTTAAGATGGAGCATCTTTTAATAGACCTATTTTGAAAACCTATGCAACCATTTGTTCTATATAACTCAGAGCAACGAAAAAAAGTTGAATTTGTTCCGCGTAAAGAAGGACATATCGACATGTATGTCTGTGGCATGACGGTTTATGATTACTGTCATATCGGGCATGCGCGGGTTATGGTTGCATTTGACTACATCATTCGCTTTTTGCGCAGTCAAGGTTGGAATGTGAAATATGTCCGCAACATTACCGACATTGACGACAAAATTATTAAACGTGCCAATGAAAATGGCGAGAGCATTCAAGCTTTAACAGATCGTTTTATTCAAGCCATGAATGAAGATGCGGCAAACTTAGGCTGTGTTGAACCTGATGCTGCACCACGTGCCACTGAATATATTGATCAAATGCAAAATATGATTGGTAATTTGGTCAATAAAGGCACAGCTTATCCTGCAAGTAATGGCGATGTTTATTTTCAGGTTGAAAAATTTGACAAATATGGCCGTCTTTCAGGTCGCAAGCTAGAAGACATGCAGGCGGGCGCGTCTGAGCGTGTTGATGTTGAAGTCGACAAAAAGCATCCATTTGACTTTGTTTTGTGGAAACATGCCAAAGAAAATGAACCATCTTGGGCTTCGCCGTGGGGCAATGGACGTCCGGGTTGGCACATTGAATGTTCTGCGATGTCGACTTGCTGCTTAGGTAATCATTTTGATATTCATGGTGGTGGTTCAGACTTAATGTTCCCACACCATGAAAATGAAATTGCCCAGTCTGAAGCATCAACAGGTGAGCAGTATGTAAATTACTGGATGCACGTTGGCTTTATTAATGTCGATGGCGAAAAAATGTCGAAGTCATTGGGTAACTTCTTCACCATTCGTGATGTGATGGAAAAATTCCATCCTGAAGTGATCCGCTACTTTATTGTGTCATCGCATTATCGTAGCCCTGTAAACTTCTCCGATGTAGCACTCAAAGAAGCCAAAACCGCATTATCACGTTTCTATCACTCATTTAAAGCTTATCAACAAGCGTACGGTACGCAAACAGTTGAGCAGTTAGATGAGGCTTTGGTGGAACGTTTTAATGCCGCAATGCGAGACGACTTTAATACAGCCGAAGCAATTGCAGTTCTGTTTGAAGTCAATAAAGAGCTGAACCGTTCAGTAAAAGAGCAGCAGGCAGATCAGGCGGCGGTGTACTATTCGACTTTGCGTCATTTGACCAATATTTTAGGTTTGGTGCAGCATGATGTTGACGAATTCCTGAAGTCTGATATTGGTCAGGACGCTTTAGGTTTATCTGAACAAGCCATTGCAGACTTCATTCAGCAACGTCAGGATGCTAAAAAAGCCAAAGATTTCGCCCGTGCTGATGAAATTCGTCAGTCTTTGCTCGATCAAGGTGTGGTCTTGGAAGATACCCGTCAAGGTACAGTATGGCGTCGTGCTGATTAATTGAGCACTTGGGAGCATAGAGAGTTGACAGTTGTATGAAATTCTCTATAATTCACTTCAATATTGCGGGAATAGCTCAGTTGGTAGAGCACAACCTTGCCAAGGTTGGGGTCGCGAGTTCGAGTCTCGTTTCCCGCTCCAAAATTTTAAAAAACGCTTATCGAAAGATAAGCGTTTTTTTATGGCTGTTTGTTACAGCTTGCTTGCAGTCAGCTTTATAGATGGGTTTGATCCATAATTTTTAGAGCATTTTCGTTGAAATATGCTTCTGAGCTAGTTCTATCTTTAGCTTTATCTGCAACTTTGAATCAATAAAATAAATAGCCTAAGCTCAAATATGATTGTTTTTCATTTGAAACTCGAGTCAAAAAGCGAGTTAATTAAAACAGCATACAAAAATGCGTTAAAACAAAAAACACACGCAGAATCAAAGTGTAGAATTGCATAGATATGCTAAAATTGCGAAAATTAAATGTGCTTCAATAAATCACTTTTATTGAGGTGTAGAAAATACTCAATTTAAGTTGAACGTTGAATGCCAAACATGTCAAATACCATTGATTTCCAATCTGTAGCCTTAGACACTTTAAGAATAGAAGAACAAGCATTACAAGTCTTGGCGACGCAAATTGATCAGCGTTTTAGCCGTGCCTGCGAAATCATGTTGCATTGCAAAGGGCGTGTTGTGGTCACAGGTATGGGAAAATCAGGTCATATTGGTCGTAAAATGGCTGCGACGTTTGCCTCTACAGGCACGCCGTCTTTCTTTATGCACCCGGGTGAAGCAGGGCATGGTGATTTGGGAATGTTGGTACGGGGTGATGTTTTAATTGCCATTTCCAACTCCGGCAAAAGTGATGAAATTATGATGTTGATGCCACTCATCAAACATCTGGAAGTTCCTCTAATCACAATTAGCGGTGATGATCGCGGGCCGATGCCACAAAATGCTGATGTCGCTTTAACATTAGGCAATATTCAGGAAGCTTGTCCACTTGGTTTAGCACCAACCTCAAGTACGACTGCAACCTTGGCATTAGGTGATGCATTGGCTGTAGCGTTACTTGATGCACGTGGTTTTACTGCCGATGATTTTGCTCGTTCACATCCTGCAGGCGCTTTGGGTAAGCGCCTGTTATTGCATGTGAAACATTTGATGCATACCGGTACAGAATTACCTAAAGTTGCACCAGATACACCAATGAACAAAGTGTTATACGAAATTTCAAACAAACGTCTAGGTTTAACCACAATTGTCGATGAAAATGACGTCTTGTTAGGCATTTTCACCGATGGTGATTTACGACGTTTAATTGATAAACAACAGGGCTTTGATGTGAATTTACAAGTTGGGCAAGTGATGACTCAACATCCTGCAACGATTTCACAAGAAGCACGTGCAGTTGAAGCTTTAGAGCAATTACGTGACCGTAAAATCAATCAGTTTGTGGTGGTGGATGATGCCAATAAAGTCATTGGTGTGATCAGTATGCATGACTTGATTCAAGCAGGGGTAAACTAAACAATGGCATCTTATATTTTATTAGAGCAAGCGCGTCATATTGAAGCTTTGGTTTTAGATGTCGATGGAATTCTAAGTGATGGTTTTGTCACCTTAACCAACAGCGGTGATGAAATTAAATCATTCGATATTCGTGATGGTTTAGGTATGAAACTGGTGCAACAAGCAGGTGTTAAAGTCATTATCATCACGGGTCGTAAAAGTAATATTGTCGAAAAACGCATGTCCGATTTAGGTGTAGATTTGGTCTACCAAGGACGTGAAGATAAAGGCACTGCATTGCAGGAAGCCTGTGCCAAGTTAGGTTTATCACCTGCAGATTGTCTCTATATGGGCGATGACTGGCCTGATCTTTCAGCGTTTTCGATTGCAGGGATGAAAGTCACAGTGCCAAATGGACATATTGAAGTGCGTCGTCGTGCCGATTTAGTCACACAGGCCATGGGTGGGCGCGGTGCGGTACGTGAAATCTGCGATATGATTTTAACCGCCAAAGGTGTGTACCAAAGCTTACTTGAAAAATATCTCAGCATCCCTCATTAATTAAGTCATACATTCAAAGGTTTGAGTTACAGCCCCACTTATGGATACTAAAGTTTTATACGTTACTGCGATTGCAATTGCAGCTGTAAGTGGTGGTTATTACTATTACAGCGGTAAAGGCAAAAAACTGGAAACTGACGCTGCTCGCTCTATGACTTATAGTGCAGAGCAAATTCATCTGACCCAAACAGATGAGCAGGGCAATTTATATGTGCGTGCGCAAATTGACCGTTTAGAGCAAGACATGCAGCAAAAAACCTCTAAGCTGGAAAATTTGAATGCCTCTATGTATAAAGCGGGCGCGGTGGATGCCACTTTTTTTGCTAAACAGGCACAAGGTTTTAATGACAATGAAAAGGTTGTGTTGTCAGATCAAGTGCTAGCAACCAAGTTACTCGCTCAAGGCAAACTGACGCTTGAAACAGTCGAGTTGAATGTGTTTCCTAAAACACGTGAAATCAGTACCGAAAAACAAGTGACTGTACAATCTCCACAGGCTGATTTTATCAGTCAGGGCTTAAAAGCCAATTTAAATGATGGGCAATACGAATTTTTTAATATTCGAGGAAAGTATGAACCATAAATCTAAGCTTACAGCTCCTAAAGCGTTGATAAAACAAGCAGCACTTGTGGGCTTGGCGGTGCTTTCATCGGCAGGTGCATGGGCAATTCCGTCAGACCGCAGTCAGCCTATTACTTTATTGGCAGACCGTGCGACCTTTAGTGAACGTACTGGCGTCACCACTTATACAGGCAATGTGGTGATTGAACAGGGCACCATGAAACTGCAGGCAGATTCGATTGTTGCTAATCTGAACAGCAAAAAAGAAATTAGTGTCATTACGGCAACGGGCAGACCTGCGCAATTCCAGCAAAAGACTGATCCAGCCAAAGGGCTTGCCAAAGGTCAGGCGCAAAAGATTGTTTACAATGCTGAAACAGGCATTATCACCTTAACGGGTGGCGCACTTTTAGAGCAAGATGGAGCCAGTATTCGTGGTAATACCTTGCGTTATAGTATGAACAAAGGCGATGTTGAAGCGATTGGTACACCGAACAAAACTGGTTCTGAAGCGGGTCGTGTAAAAATTGTGATTCCACCATCAAGTTCAAAATCATTCCCGGGAGCGCGTGATTAATGGATCAAACGAGCGCAGCACAGGACAGCGTCCAGCACGGTCAGCAGACTTTGTGTATTAAGCATTTAGCCAAAAACTATAATAAGCGCTGGGTGGTTAAAGACGTTTCATTTGAAATGAAAAGTGGTGAAATTGTCGGGTTACTTGGGCCGAACGGTGCGGGTAAAACCACCAGTTTCTACATGGTTGTGGGTTTGGTGCGCATGGATAAAGGCGAAATCCATTTAGATCAACTGGATTTATCTGACCTTGCCATGCATGAACGTGCGCGTAAGGGGATTGGTTATTTACCGCAAGAAGCCTCTATTTTCAGAAAGCTGACCATCGCTGAAAATATTATGGCTATTTTAGAAACCCGCAAAGATTTAAATAAACAGCAACGTCAGCAGCGTTTATCAGAATTGCTGGCAGATTTTAAAATCACGCATATTAAAGATTCATTAGGGATGAGTGTGTCGGGTGGCGAACGCCGTCGTGCAGAAATTGCCCGTGCTTTGGCAGCAGACCCTAAATTTATGTTGTTAGATGAGCCTTTTGCAGGGGTCGATCCTATTTCTGTCGGTGATATTAAAGATATCATTCGTACCTTAAAAGATCGTGACATTGGCGTATTAATTACCGACCATAACGTCCGTGATACTTTAGCCATTTGTGAACGTGCTTATATTGTTAGCGAAGGTTCAGTCATTGCAGAGGGTACACCGCAAGAAATTCTGGAAAATGAAATTGTGCGTGAAGTTTATTTGGGTGAAGACTTTTTTGTTTAAAGCTTGAATGTTCTAACCGTTATTGGTTTTCGTATGCTTACTGCATAAGTTGTAGAACAGAAAGTCGTGTAAACATTATTTAACCTTCTATACCTTTGAGGATAGAAGGTTTTTTCATGGTGGTTATCAGTCCAAATAAGCTATAACTCTAAATACGTTAGAGCGCTAAACACGTTATAATTATCAAGTTTTTATTTAACTGGTTGATTGATCTGGAGTGTTATGCCATTTACCATTGCTGCGCCCATCACTTTTGAAGAAGAAATTAAAAAAAGTCGATTTCAGGCAATTGCTGTGCCTGTAGATAATGAGCAAGCGGTAAAAACTTTTTTGGAACAGCAGCGTGATTCATCTACCACACATCAATGTTGGGCATGGAAAATCGGGCATCAATTACGTTTTAATGATGATGGCGAACCTTCAGGTACGGCAGGACGTCCTATTTTAGCCACGATTGAAGGCAATGAGTTGACTAATGTTTTGGTCTTGGTAAATCGTTGGTACGGCGGCATTAAATTGGGCACAGGCGGCTTGGTACGTGCCTATGGGGGATGTGCAGGGCAATGTTTGGCTCTAGCAGAAAAAATAGAACTGATTGAAAAAAAGACCGTGCAATTTTCCTGTCATTTTAATGAGTGGGCAATTTTACAATACGAGCTAAATAGTCAGCAGATTGAGTACAGCGAAGACTACACCGCCGAAGGCGTGTTGGTAAAGGCATTCATGCAAGTCGATCAAATAGACCCTTTAAAACTAAAATTACAAGATATTAGCCGTGGGCGTGAACAACTCAAAATCCTTGAGGATGATCAAGATGACTGAAGCAAATTCACCTGATCCATTATCGAAGTACCGTGAGCAGCATAAACACCGTTTAAACTACATGCCGTGGTTATATTGGTCATTAAAAGCTAAACATCGTGTATGGGCAGAAGCTTGGCAGCAGGAATATCAAGCTTATTTAATGGCAATGGAAACGGTAGAGATTGGCAAAAACTGTTTTATTTCACCATTGGCACATATTTTTGCAGAACCAGGACGTAAAATCAGTATTGGCGATAATACCTTTATTGCAGCCGATTGTACTTTGCATGGCCCTTTAGAAATTGGCAATGAAGTCGCGATTAATCACCACTGTATTTTAGATGGTGGCAGAGTTGGAATTAAGCTTCATGATCAGGTGCGTATCGCAGCATATTGTCATTTATATGCATTTGATCATGGCATGGCTTTGGATCAGCCCATTTATCAGCAAGCGGTGCGTTCACAGGGCATTGAAGTTGGTAAGGATGTTTGGTTAGGTGCGCATGTTGGTGTTAAAGATGGGGTGAAGATTGCGGCACATGCAGTCGTTGGTATGAATAGCATGGTCACCAAAGATGTTCAGGAGCGGGAAATTGTGGTAGGAAACCCTGCCAAATTGATTCGTTATCGTGAGTAAATACGATGCAGCAAGGCTAAATCTTTAAACTTCATTACATTTTTTCATGTCCCTGCAACACGAGTTGTGTTAAGTTAAAAATAACAACTAAAAAATAGCCTGCAAAAGGCAGTAAGAGAGGCAATAATGAAACGTGTAATTGCTTGTATTGATTCTTCGCCTTGTATTAATGCGCTTGCTGAAGCTGCTGCGTGGATTGCAACACAAACTCAACGTGAATTGGTGTTATTACAAGTTTTGGATTATTACCCCGCCAGTTATCATTTGGGGGAAATTAGTGGCGTGATTGGTTTTGAAAGTAATGCGATGTTACTCAAAGAATTAGCTGAGTTGGAACAAAAACAAAGTGAATTAGCACTCGACTATAGCAACAATTTATTGCAGCACATTTCCAATATGATTCAGGAAAAATATGAAATTGTACCTACTCAAATTCAAGAAAAAGGCGATTTTCTAGAACAAAGCTTCAGTGTGTTGAATGAAGACGATATTGTGGTGATTGGACGCGTGGGCGAAAAATCTGCTGAACGCAATAAGGCTTTAGGGAGTAATGTCGAAAACTTTATTCGTGGTGCAAATTGTACCGTGATGACTGTGGGAGAGCATTTTAAAGCACCAACCCGCTTTATTTTTGCTTATGAATATTCCCCAACTTGCATCAAAATGATGAAGCGAATTGCACAAAGTGATTTGCTTAAATTACTGCAATGTCATTTGCTTTATGTGGGCGATCATCCTGAAGTTTTAAATGAACCTGCAGATTTTTTAACAGCAGCGGGTTTAGATGTGGTGGTTGAATATCGTTATGGTGATGTAGCTGAAAATATTTTAGATTATCAACGTGAACATGGTATCCAGTTGATTGTACTAGGGGCATTTAGCCACAGTAAAATTCATCAATTTTTCTTGGGAAGCATTACCACCAATATTTTCCGTAACTCAACTGTTCCTTTGTTGGTGGCAAAGTAAAAATCGTAAATGATTCAAAAAAGATCATTTCAAAAGATTGTTTAGTTGAACTGATGTAAATGCTTGCTGACTGTCCATGGTTATCCGCATAATTTGTGGATAACTGTATGGACAGTATATGTAACATTATAATATATAATGTAAAATTGCTTTAGGTTGTTTTTTAACCTTGTGTGGACTTTACTTTACAATCGCTAAAGCAAAGCCATCATGTCCTTTGCTGCCTACAGTTTGTAATGCTGTGCACGATAAAATTCGCGAATGATTTTGCATGGCTTTGAACATGTCACGAATCCCTTCAATGCTTGGTTTGTGATTGTCAGGATTTAAAATTTCCCCTGCACGAATTACATTGTCTAAAAAGATAATTGTACCTGAGCGTGAAAGTTTAAGACTCAGTTCCAAATATTCAGGATAGCTTTGTTTGTCGGCATCAATAAAAATAAAATCAAAAGCTTCAGTATCTTCTGGCAGAGCTTTTAGAATTTCTGCAGCACGACCAACTTTTAATTCAACCTTTTGTTTTAATTGAGCGCGGTCAATATTTTCCTGTCCCAAAGCTGCATGGGTATCACGTCCTTCAATCGTGAGTATATAACCATCTTCAGGCAGCGCACGTGCTAGCCACATTGTGCTATAAGCTGCGAATGTGCCCAATTCCAACACACGTTTGCATTGATTCATTTGAATGAGCATTTGTAGCAACATGCCCTGATTTGCCGCAACTGCAAGGTGATCTGGAAAACCTTTGGCATCGGTATTTTCTAAAGTTTGCGTCAAAATTGGGTCTTCGGGAATTAAATGTGATTCGATATAGTGATCGATATCCGTCCACATTTGTTGCATAGCGTGCTCACCTTTGTTGCGATGTGTGCATTGTAAACTTTTCTGCTCAGAGTGCAATTTATTCGCGGAATGGAGCCGGTGATAATCTATTTCGCAATAAAAAAAGAGGTCAATTTGACCTCTTTAGGATTTAATTCTAAACAACACTGAATTAGAAATTACACATAGATGAATGGCGGCTTAAATCTGGCCCCCAAGTTCGATAACCTTGTGTATCAATATGAATTTGTCCTGAAGCGTATAAGCCTAAGCCCATGTTTAAACTTTGACCATATTGCTGCCAGAACTGACACAGTCTGTATTTGGTACTTTCAATATAGGCATAGTCTTCGGCATTCGGGAATTGTGGCCCAATTCTAAAATCAATGGCTGAGTTAAATAAGTGACGCGATGAGTTCGCACCACCTGCACATTGATTCAGTGGTAAATCTCGATAGACAGAAGTGACTTCAAAATCAGTTAAGACTTTAGAGGCGACCAAATATTTAAATACACGCAAGGTAGGCACCTGATTTTGCCACAATTCACGACTTGGAATCATAAATTGCGAACGTCCACAGCGTTGCCAGTCACGTGCGGTACGCATTAATTCAAAACTTGGAATAATATTGCCAACACCGTTGTGTTCCAAGAAGCGTTCATATTCACGAACTTGGCGTAAATTGTCACTCACTGCCACCCATGCATTATACGAATAAGGCACAATTTTAGGTGCTACCTGACGCTCATAGGTGATTTTTTCTTGAGGAATGAAAATTCGTTTTCCATCGGGCGTGGTGATCGTTGTTGTTCTGTTTGGGGTTGAACTACAGGCAACCAAGATAACGGGAACAATGCTGAACGAAAACAGCGCCTTGAAAAATTTCTTCATTAGGCAAATCAGATATTTATTTAAAGTGGCAGTATTCTAATCGAAAATGCTGGTTAAAATTTGAAAATATTGCAATCAAATGTGTGTTTTAGGTATAAAAAAAGATCAGCACAGGACTGATCTTTTTCACAACAAGACGAACTTACTTTTCTAAGTATTGTAATTTGTCTGGTTTGCCATTCCATTCTTCACGATCAGCAGGTTGATCGCCAATTTGTGTAATGTTTGGCCAAGTCTGTGAAAGTTCAGCATTTAGCTCGATAAACACTTCCTGACCTTCTGGTAATTCATCTTCAGAGAAAATAGCGTTGGCAGGACACTCTGGTTCACATAATGCACAGTCGATACATTCGTCTGGATTAATGACAAGGAAGTTCGGACCCTCGTAGAAGCAGTCTACAGGACAAACTTCAACGCAGTCTTGATATTTACATTTAATACAGTTTTCAGTGACAACAAATGTCATGGCGACAGCTACCTAAAAATATGGTTCTAATTCAGAATAGTCTATTTTAGGCAAAAATCACTACAACTAACAATCGCTTTTACTGATATTTGATATAGACAGTGCTGCTAAATTTGATAAAAGGGGGATAAAATCATCAAAAAAACTTATAAATGACAAAGACTCTCAATTGAGAGTCTTTGTTTAGCTCAAATATTTTAGAAATAACAGCGGCTAAGCGTTCAATTGTTCCTTTAAAGCATACAATTGTTCCAGCGCTTGTCGTGGCGTTAAATTATCGACATCTATACTGCGTAATAAATCTAAAGCAGGTGATGGTTTTTCTACCTCTATTACACGTTCAATCACTTCTGGTTCAGCTGAGCTTGTTGCTGGTGCAAATAGGTCATCTTGAACGGCTAAATTGACATTTTTGTGCTGCTGTTTTTCTAAAATTCTTAAACGGTTTTGCGCTTCTTTAATCACATTGGCTGGAATGCCTGCCAATTTTGCCACTTGCAAACCGTGACTTTGGCTTGCAGGACCTTGTTGAACTTTGTGCAAGAGAATCAGGTTGCCATTCATTTCTTTGGCGGTTACGTGGTAGTTATCCACCCCAGATTCTTTGTTTAATTCGGTCAATTCAAAATAATGCGTTGCAAATAGGCATAAACATTTGATGCGTTTGCTTAAATCCAACACACATGCCCATGCCAAAGATAAGCCATCGTAGGTACTGGTTCCGCGACCAACTTCATCCATCAGCACCAAAGACTGTGAGGTTGCATGGTGTAAAATTTGTGAAGTCTCAGTCATTTCGACCATAAAGGTCGATTTACCTGTCGATAAATCATCGGCAGAACCAATACGGGTAAACACGCGATCAATAGGACCTAATACGGCTGTTTGGGCAGGCACATAACTACCACAATAGCCAAGTAGGGCAATGAGTGCGGTTTGACGCATATACGTTGATTTACCGCCCATATTCGGGCCAGTAATAATTGCCAAACGATGATTGTAGTCGAGTAAAGTATCATTCGGTGTAAAGGCGGTTTTACTCAAGGCCTCAACAACAGGATGACGTCCTGCAGTAATTTTAATTCCAATTTCAGGGCTATATTCAGGGCGTGCCCAATTGCGTAAACGTGCTTGATGGGCAAAGTTTGCCAATAGATCAATTTGTGCAATCGCGCTGCTCATCATTTGTAATTGAGCAATGTCTTGGCGTAATTCATCCAATAGCATTTCAAATAGCATCTTTTCACGGGCTAAAGCACGGGACTCGCTAGACAGGACTTTATCTTCAAAACTTTTTAGCTCTGGGGTGATGTAGCGTTCTGCATTTTTTAAAGTTTGACGACGGATATAGTGTTCAGGTGCTTGCTCGGCTTGGGCGCGAGTGAGTTCAATGTAGTAACCACTGACACGGTTGTAGCCAATTTTTAACGTTGGGATACCGCTTTCTTGGCGCTCTTTGACTTCTAAATCAATCAGGAATTGCCCCGCATGATCACGGATTTTGCGTAGTTCATCGAGTTCACTGTCAAAACCCTCTGCAATGACATTGCCATCACGCAATAGTACAGGTGGGTTTTCTACAATTGCCTGCATCAGCCGTTGATGCAGTCCATGAAAATCGCCCAGTTCTTCATTCAGGTTTTGAATGAGTGCGGATTGTTGTGCAGAAACAATGGGCTGTAAGGCATGACGCAAATAGGGAATTTGCGCACAGGCCTGACGTAGTTGTACCAAATCACGTGGGCGTGCGCTACCGAGTGCGACACGACTCAGCACACGTTCAATATCACTAATTTCTTTCAGTACCAAACGCACAGGCGACTCATGGTAACCTTGTATTAAGGCTTGAATTGCATCCAGTCTTGCATCTAACAATGCCGTGTCACGCAAAGGTTGCATCAAGGTACGACTCAGTAAACGGCTACCCATGGCAGTTTGGCAATCGTTAATCAGTTGGAATAAAGAAGTGCCGTGTTCAAATAATGGTTCAACCAATTCCAAATTACGTCGGGTCACAGGATCAAGCGCAATAAAATTGCTGCTTTGTTCTAATTGAATACTGCGAATATGTGGTAAAGCCGTTTTTTGGGTTTCTTTGGCGTAGTGTATTAACGCTGCCGCTGCTGCTTTGGCTAAGGGCAAATGATCAATACCAAAACCTGAAAGTGTCGATACAGCAAACTGATCACAAAGCGTTTTTTGCGCATTGTTTAGGTTGAAATCGACATTTGGGCGTTTGGTCACAGGGCAGTCAAGTTGCTTTTTAACCTGTTCAATAATATTCGGATCGACAATATCTTCATCGACCACAATTTCGCTTGGCATTAAACGAGAAAGTTCAATCGCGAGTTGTTCAGACAAATAATCCATTTGCTGAACTTTAAAAATCCCTGCACTTAAATCCAGCAACGCGATACCAATTTGGTTTTGCTGTAAGCATAAAGAGACCAAGTTGGAAGATTGATGACTGTTGAGCAGGGCATCATCGGTGAGCGTACCAGGGGTGATAATCCGTACCACTCCACGCTCTACAGGACCTTTGCCTGTTACCTCGCCAATTTGCTCACAAATTACCACGGTTTCGCCTTTTTTAACCAAGCGAGCGAGATAACCTTCGGCAGCATGATACGGTACGCCTGCCATTGGGATAGGTTTGCCGCTGGTTTTACCTCGATGGGTGAGGGTAATGCCTAAGAGTTTGGCGGCTTTGTGTGCATCATCAAAAAATAATTCGTAGAAATCGCCCATGCGATAGAACATTAAAGAATGTGGATGTTCCATCTTCACCCGTAAGTATTGCTGCATCATTGGAGTGTGTGAAGATAGATCAGCCATGATTTCTGTCATGTTCATGCAGTTGAAGTCCTTTAATTTGAAGCGTAATTTAAGTGTAAGTATGTGACTAGCTTATTTTACGCCATCTTAGTCAAATTAGTGAACCTGCATGTCATTGTTGCTCGCTCTCTAACGAGTCGAACATCGAGCGGTTTAAGCTTTTAAATGGATAATATTCAATTGATCTGGTGTGTTAGTGAGCACACAGCCATAAAAAATATCGCCCATAAAATCTAAACCGACAGTTTCAAAAATGATATCGCATAGCTCAAAGAGCTTAGCTGTTGAAAATGTATGATTTGCGAAGTTAAAAGTGAAAATTATTGTGTCATTTGGCTGAATTTTACTGAGTTTTTCGTGTAATTCATCGTTATAAAAAGCATCGAAATTTGATTGTTTTCTATGGATTCATTTAGAAAGTAGTGCATGTTGTAACATTATGCTTTGCATGGTCTTATTTCTAGCTAAAGCCGTACTTTGGAAAAACTTCATCACAATCAAAGTAAAAAAAGCCATCATCTTTTCAGATCATGGCAAGCTATTATTCAAACTCAAGCTATGTAGAATTTAAAAATTCAAACTATATGACACGCCCAAAATATTTTGGCTCATGCTTAAATTGGCTTCGCCACCACCAAAATCAGCGGGGATAGAGTTGTTACCTTGCACTGTTTCTTTGAGTGCGTGTGTATAAGCCACACTTACATTTTGTTGATCATCGAGTCGCCAAGTTGCACCAACACTTAAATGCTCTTGTACCACACCTGGTGCCAAAATATTTAGGAAGGTTTGATCATTTTTAACAGGCTGATCGTTATAGCTATAACCCGCACGTAAAGTCAGTTTTTCTGAGGCTTGATAAGTCGCTGAAATTTTATAGACATTGATGTCATCCCATCCAAAACCAGGACCTTGTGTTGTGCCAAATTTATTGTTTGCGAATAATTGATCCAGTTTATTGCCAACAGAATCTACATCTGAATAATTAATGCGTAAGTAATCTGTCGCGACTGATAAAGCAGGGGTAAGTTGATAATTTAAACCTACACCATAGCTTTCAGGTACGTCAAAATCACCTTGTTTGGCAAATAAACCTTCATATTTCTTAAAGCGGCTGGCATTAATTTTAGATGAATAGCTTGCACCAAGGGTCAGTTTATCATTTGGTTTTGCCGACCAGCCAATACGTGCACCTACGCCGTATGAATCGTCATTGCCACGATCGCTAATTGCCGCACCGTTTGACGAAGCACCACCAAAGACATCACCAGCAAAACCTTGTGCACTAAAACGTTGATATAAAATATTTGCAGCCAAGGCTATAGATTGATTTTCTGCATATTTCCAAGATAAAGCAGGTGAAATAAAGGCTTGGGTTAATGAAATACCTGCGCTTCCTGTATTATCATAAACTGCATAAGGATTATTTTTATAATTGGTATTCATGCCACCATTGCCATAAACCGCAATACCCGCAGTGACTTGTTCATTCACTGGGTGAACATAACCTACATCTGGAATTACAAAGTATTTACGGCTATTGCCATCATACTGACCATTTGCTCCATAACCATTTCCTGTAATTTCAGACTCACGATCTGGAGAGAAAATAGTTAAACCTGCATCAACACGCTTATCTAACCAGCTCAAACCCGCTGGGTTGCTTGCAATAGTCAGACTGTCCTGAAAATTGGCAATGGCTGTGCCTGCGTTTCCTTGAGATTTCACACTATATGCATGCATGAAATATCCTGTTGTTGCAAAAGCAGATGTTGAAAACAAAGGTGCGATAACAGCAATTGAGATAAAAGAAGATAGATATTTCATGAGAATATAGATCGAGTAAAAACAATATATGCGGCAGTATATTGAAAAGTTGTATTCTTGTATTTGAATATAAATTCATATCTTTATTCTATTTTTGAATATATAGCTATGAAACAGCAAGGGTATTCATTCTATATGTATATCAAAATGATGCTTCAACTCTTTTGACCAAAGAAGCTCCCTTGGGAGCTTCTTTATTGTTTTTCATTGCTTTAATTCATCATCATAAAGTGCTTTATGCCAAGTTTTCTAACACAAATTGTGGCGATTTAATAAATAATCGAATCAATGCTTGAGCAGAACTCGACGGTTGACGGACACCACGTTCCCAACTTTCTAAAGTTCGGGCAGAGATACACAATTTTGCCGCAAGTTCAGTTTGTGAAATATTCATTTTTTGTCGAACTTTAATGATCTGTTGTGCTAAATCCAAACAAGCCGTTTGCTCTACAGTATGATTCACATGATTATGACTGTGTTGAAGCAGATGCATAGTTATCTCCTCCTTAGGGTCGAATAAACAAGTCAATGAGTTATTAAAATAAGTATTGTCCTACAGCTGCATAAATTTGATACTGCAAAATTTACACTTTAGAGTGAAGCAAAGATGGCAACACTGTAAGAAATGATAAGAAAATTCAAAAGTCAAAACGAGGCGGAGCACGACCTTGTGGTAGAATAAAAAGCGGCTCAGTTTGAAATAGTGTTGGTGTAAACGATGTTTTAAAAGACAAAATCCGAATTTGTGTTCGGATTAACACGTATCTAAGCTTGGTATCTAGTAAGGGAAGTGCAAAGCTATAGACTAAACAATATTCACATTCATGGTTTTCATGTGCATCTTGTTTGGATGATTCATGCGCATGTTGAGCTGAATGCCGTGTGTCAACTTTGTCTGTATGCGGTGAATGAGCCGTATGACTTAGATGAGATTCAGACGTAGATGTGCTGGCTGTGCGTTGTAGAAGATTTGCAGACAGCTGATTTGCAGAGCTTGGCTGATCAAAAAATAATGCTTGGGCAACAGTTTTACAGACAGAGGAAAAATGTTGTTTCTCTGGCAATAAAGGCTGTAGGAATACAGCGACTTGTAACAAGATTGCTGTTAATCCGAGCAATCTTCCCCACATCATCAACACTGCATACGTCTTTTATTGAATTTTCATGTAACACTATAACAAAAAATTTAACTGTTTAATGATAAAGCTTTGTTTATCACATGAACTGTGTAGTAAAAATACTGCTTTACTCAAGTGGTTTTGGGCTAAAGCAATGGATCGTTTCGTAATTTAGTCAATTAAGCTGTAATTGAGATTGTGGGTAAACCAGCTTCAATCCAAGCCTGCATGCCGCCTTGTACAGAAAATATTTTTTCAAAGCCCATACGCTGCAAAGATTGAGTTGCCAAAGCTGAGCGTGCACCTGTACCACAGATCAAATAAATATCTTTTTCAGCTAAATCGGCAAGTGCGCGTTCAACTTCACAGTAATGATTGACAACAGGGTGTTGTGCAATTTTCATTTCGAGCATGCCACGCGGAAAGTTCACAGCACGATCAATTGCACAGGCTTGATGTTCTTCTGGTTCACGTACATCAATCAAAATAATATCAGGATGTTTGCTATACACCTCATAGACATCTTGAACACTCATTTCGGTAATTTGGCTTTTCGCTTCGGTAATCAGTTGATCTGGTGTTTTCATGAAATCACTCACATTTTTTTTGATCCTATATAATATAAACTAATATATTAATTAAGTTTTGATTATTGTTAGCAAATGTGTCTATATGATTTCTCTTTGGAAATAGCCACAGCTAGATAAAATTAGACATGCTATGGTTTAAATCATTTGTTGGAATTTTCAAGTTTTATTTGCTTTGGAGTGTGCAATGTTTAATTTGATGATGTATCTGCCGTGGGGTAAAGTGCCTGAAATAAACGCACAGGATTTGTTACAACAACAGCAAGATGTGCAAATTGTAGATGTACGTACCCGAAAAGAATTTTGTGACAGCCATATTCAAGGTGCGTTGCATTTGCCTTTGAGTCAAATGAATGAATCTAATGTCAAAGCATTATCTTTAGCTCCTACAAAGCCTGTAGTGACTATTTGTCTATCTGCACATCGCAGTATTCCTGCAACCAGAAGATTGGCTAAAATGGGTTATCAGGCATCGCAGTTGCAAGGTGGCATGAAAGCATGGTGGAAACAACAAATGCCATGCGTGTCCTCTCAGGTCAAATAAACAAGTGCATTGAGACTATACTTCAATATGCGCAATGTTGACATTTCTAATGCAGCTGATTGTATAGCTTTGTTAATCTTTGCTTAAAAAATAATATCTTATTTAATTATAAGGTATATACTAGATTTAACACTTTTGTTCGATTGTTCAGGGGACGTAAAATGCCTGCAAGATTTTTTGGAATTTTTCTGGGTTTAATTGCAGCGGTATTAATCATTGGTGGATTATTCATCAATATGATCAGTGGTGAAGCTACCGTCGTGGAATACTGGATTTTATTGTTGCTTCCATGTTTCGGTGTGCCAATTTTATCTGCAGTGTGCCTAAAAGAAATTGATTAAGCACAAAAGTACAAGTTTTCTTTACATTAAAATTGATAGCTGATTGATTCATCGCATTTGATTTTAATGATACAAAAACCCATGAGATCATGGGTTTTTGTTTTTTATAGCAAAAATAGTTGGTCTTGAATCTTTATTTGAATATTTGCAAAGCAGCGTTGCAGAATTGGGCTGTTCAGCAGCCTAGTCATAGTTATATGCTATTAAAATCTAACGACAATATTTAAGCTCAATAACATGCAAGCATTCCATTATCAGGCATTGCCAATCGATGTTCACTTTGGCGTAGGTCATCTGCAAAAAATCCAAGAGATTTTACGTCCTTATGCCTATCAGCGTATTTTAATTATTACTACTGCAGGGCAACAAGCCGCAGGCGAGCGTTTATTGGCACAAATCCAAGACATGGCTGTAGCGGTCTATCCTCATGCGGTGATGCATGTGCCAAAAGAGGTTGCAGATCAGGCCATTCAAGATGTGCAGCGTTTAGGAGTAGATTGCTGTTTGGCACTCGGCGGTGGCTCTGCGATTGGTTTAGCCAAAGCGATTGCCTTAGAAACTCATTTGCCGATTATTGCAATTCCGACCACTTATGCAGGTAGTGAAATGACAGCGGTGTATGGCATCACCGAAAACCAGCTGAAAACCACAGGCAAAGCAGCTCAAGTTTTGCCTAAAGTAGTGATTTATGATCCTGAATTGACACTCAACTTACCCACTGAAATTTCGGCATGTTCGGGCATGAATGCGATGGCACATGCAGTTGAGGCATTATATGCACAGGATAAAAATCCCATTGTAAGTTTAATGGCGCTAGAGGCGATTACTCAACTGGCACAGGCTTTACCTGAAATTGTGCAAGCGCCTCATAATATGCAGGCACGTGAACACGCTTTATATGGTGCATGGTTGGCTGGTGTGTGTTTGGGTTCGGTGGGTATGGCAATTCATCATAAAATTTGCCATAGCTTGGGCGGACGCTATCAGTTACCACATGCGCAAACCCACGCCATTGTGTTGGCGTATTCAGTGCATTACAACCGACATGCAGATATTGCTGCAATGAATCAACTGGCAGCGGCTTTAAATGTGTCAGATCGGGAACAGTTAGGCTTGGCGATTTATCAGCTTAACCAAAAATTGAATATTCCAATGGCACTTAAAGATTTAGGATTACCCGAAACAGCACCTGCCCAAGTGGCACGTATTATCTGTGATAGTCCATATTATAATCCACGTGAATATGACTATGCCGAATTAGAGGCTTTATTGACCAAAGCCTATTGGGGACAAGCACCGCTATAATGCTGCTAAAAAATAGCATGATAGATAAAAAACCGAAGCCACTTAGACTTCGGTTTTTTATTTGCCGTGACGGATTACGGTTTATACAAGCCTAAATCTTGCAAATGTAATCTAAGAATACGTCGCAGTTCCAATACAGCTTCTGGCGTTTCCTGAATGGAATGTCCGCCTTTAATAATTTTTTCTGAAACAGCGCCATCTAAGTGGGCACTGTTGTAATGCACCACATCGTCATTCATTAACAGATGCTCAGTGCTGTCGGTATTATTGCCAATAATACTGTGATATTTAAATCCTTTGACAGGCAAAATATCTTCAGTTAATTCCGTAAATTTGGAATTTTTACTTAAATCACTCGGTCCATTTTGAATGACGCCATGCCCAATTTCTTTGGTTAGATTTTTTAAATCGACTTCATGTTGCTGCAAGGTATCCGCAAACGCGCTTAAAAATGCAGTCGGTAAGCGAATGACTTTACGTGCTGCAAGGGTGAACCAGCGGTCTGCAAACTCTGTACCTTTATGCGGTGCAGCCAAGAATATTGCACGGTTAAAATTGGTGATGGGTTTAAGGCGCAAACGTGCTTGCAACAAAGGATCAGATTTAAAGCGTTCCAGACGTCGGTTTTTAAGCATTTGCATGGCAGGTTGAGTTAAATCAGTATCGCTGACCAACAAACGTGCCAAAATACCACCCATGCTGTGTCCAATTACTACAGCATCTTTTTTGGCTGCAGCAGAAGGACTGACCTGTTTAAAGCCTTGTTGAAGCAAGGCATAAATTTGGAAACGGCTTTCTAAAATTGGCATATTGGTCGAGTAAAACACTTGCCAGACTTGAAAGTTTTCCCGCAATACAGGATCGCCCATAATATCGTTGGTTAAGCGAATCCACGCTTCGGGGCTACTGGCCAAACCATGAATGAGGACAATGACTTTTTTATTCGGATTATACGGCTCAAGTAAGTACAAATGCGGCATACTGAGTCGTTCTTCACGATCAATTAAGGATAAATAAGCCGATTTACCTAAATTATTTTGCGCTAACCACAAGCCATAAGGTGCAGAAAAGTTAGCTGCAAGCGGGTAGTTCTTTTGTGCAATTTGGGCAGATTCATATTTATACGGATCATAAGCCTTGAGCTTAAAATGCGGCCGATTCAAAATATCTTCAATGGAATTGGCGCTATGTGGTTCTGCAGTGATTGTCGCGGCTAAATAGCGAGCTTGGTGAATATTTGGATTTTTTCCTGCAGGATAATCATATTTTAGCGGATCAATAATATATTTGCTTTTGCTCAGATCATCGTTTGGATTTTCAGGCAATACCACCAGAAATTCAGACCCAAAACCATCACGGCGCGTGACCGAGCGCAAACCCGAAAAGTTCAGGTTATAGGTTGACATCAACTGCTGAATTTTTTGTTGTTTCAGCTGCGGGTAGTACTCAAAATTAATGTCATAAATGCTGTTGCCAACACGAATTTGTTGTTGCAATTCATCGTGTTTATAGCGCAGCGCATAGCTGCTGACCAATTTGGCAATCGCCTGATTATAAAAATCCCGAATTTGGACTTGTCTGTTATCAAAAAGACGGTCTTGCGGCGCACGTTTGGTTTTAAACATGTAGGCGTAACTATAACGAATACTTTGATCGAGCATGTGCAATTGCTGATCTAAACATTGTTCATAATTGGCCTGATGAATTTTTTGTTGTTCTTCCGATCTTTTGCTGTTCAGAATACTGATTTTACAGGACGATGAATTTTCCAGTTCAATCGCTTTCGCTAAATATAATTCACTGGCGGTTGAGAGCAGTTGTTCATCCTGAATTTGTGGGATTTGTTTGAGTGCACTTACACATTCTTCAGGTTTTTCGGCACAAATATTGGCTTCACGTCCTGTCATCGACAAGACATTTAAACTGGCTTCACTCAGTTTTTTGCGCGATAAAATACTATCACGTTCATTGGCAATACTAACTTTTAACGCCTGATTTTTAACACTGACCACCTGACAACCAGACAGCAGTGTTGTACTGAGCAATGCAGCAATCACAATTTTATTCATGGAAAGTCTGGCTTAATTTTTAAGATTTTTTTCCATCATACGTTTTTTTAAAGCTTTTTCAATTGCGTAGAAAGCAAAATAGACCGTCGAAACGGTCTATTTTTAGGTATTTTTGTATCGATTTTTTATTAAGTGCGTGGTGCGATCACTTGCCACACATTCCAGCGACCTTGCTTTTCAATTTCAGCAATCAAACGGTCAGCCACTTCGGCTTCTTGCGGGTATTTGATTTTATAGTTTTTCAAAGTTTGTACTGCATTTTTCTTTTGTTCCATGGCAATATAATTGTTTGCCGCAGACAAATAAGCTTCCTGCACACCTGCTTTCATGGCTTTGTCTAAATAAGGAATGGCTTCACGATGACCGCCACCTTCAGACAGACCGAAACCAAACCAGAAATTCGCTTCGGCATCTTCCTGATTAATTTTTAAGATACGCTGCGCATAGTTAAGTGAGCGTGTGGTGTAAACAGAGCCTAAGTCTAGGTTACGTGCCATAACACTGGCTTTAAATGCACGCATCAAAATATCAAAAGAGGCATTTTCATTGGCTGCCAAAGTGTCTAATTGTTGAGTCACTTCTTTGAGCTTTGCCTCGAAACCACGACGTTCCTGACGTTCGCTAAAACGTGGTGGATAGTGACGTGCTTTGCCTTCGACCAATTGTAAGAAGTCATCAATTTCGGTGATGTCAATTTCGTTTTCACCTGCCAAAACTGCAAACTTCAAGCTACGGGCATTGTTATTGACCGTAGGTACAATCAATTTGTTTTGATCTAAGGTAATGCTTTTGCTTGGATCATTTGGGTTAGTAACCACCATTTTAGTCACAGGCTGTGCTGCTGCTTTTTGTAGGTTAATTTCAAATGGTGGTGGGGCATCATAATTAAATGGATTTAAGGCATAGAATGGTGCACTTAATTCAGGTTCGGTAAATACGATAGGTGGTTTTACTTCTTGTTTTGGTGGTGCAACACAGGCGCTAACGAGCGTTGCGGCTAGAATACTGAGTGCCAAAGGCTTAAGAGTCATGGTGTTCTTCCGTTCAATTTATTTTAAAAGTGAGAGGTGATTGTGTCGGATTAAAATATTGCATGTCGGTCAGTCTAAGAAATCTGTTCCGAACATGCAATACAATTGAGGGGGCTTAGTTACACAGTGATACGAAGTTTTTTTAAGTATGTAGGATTGATCAAATAAACAGCCCTATTTACTTTGTGCTTCACACTCACGTCTAACATCTTCAATTATTTTTAATTCTTCTGCACTATAAGGTTGTTCATTTTGCTGTGGGTTTTTAAAGCTTGGGTCAAGTAAAGAGAGACGCTGACATAATAAATTCATACGTTTTTCATTTTGTTCCAAGCGATCTAGTAATACTCGCATGCCGTCCAATACTGGGTCAGATTGGTCCTGCGTTGCTGCATAAGGTTGGAAACCAATACTGGCAGCATAATCACGACGACGTGCTTCCTGATCATCGGCAGGTTTATTTTTCATAATAAAGCGCGCAGGGTTACCCACAGCAGTTGCGCCTTCAGGTACTTCTTTGGTCACAACCGCATTAGAGCCAACTTTGGCATTTTTATGTACGGTGAATGGGCCTAGAATTTTCGCGCCTGCACCGACTACTACGCCATCTTCCAAAGTTGGATGACGTTTGCCTTTATTCCACGTTGTGCCGCCTAAAGTCACGCCATGATATAAGGTGACATCATCACCAATTTCAGCAGTTTCACCAATCACCACGCCCATGCCATGGTCAATAAAAAAGCGACGACCAATTTTTGCACCGGGATGAATTTCAATTCCTGTAGCAAAACGGCTAAATGACGAGAGTAGACGTGCCGACCCCTTGCAGTCTTTGTTCCATAATTCATGCGCCACACGATGCATAATTAAAGCGTGAATTCCTGGATAAGTGGTTAAGACTTCAAGTGTATTTCGAGCAGCAGGATCGCGCGCGAAGACAGCTTGAATGTCTTCTTTGAGCTGTTTAAGCATTAGTTTGATCCTCGTCCTGTGTTGATGTAGATTTTTTCCATGAACCGTTATTCATTGCTTGTACGCGGCTAAAAATACCGCGAAGTAAATGGTATTCCATACGATCTAATTGTATACGTCCGAAAAGCCGACGCAAGCGCAAAGGCAATAATCGTGGATTTTTTGGATCCATAAATTCAATTTCTGCCAGCATTTTTTCTAAATGTGGATAGAACTGTTGCATTTGTTCATGGTTGACCAAAGGTTCATCCCATTGCATCGCTTCAGAATCTGTCACTTGCATCGTCGCTGCAGGATCGGCAATTTTTCCGACAATATCGATGGCAGCCATACGCATTTCATAGCAAATCACTTGAATGGCTTGAGCAACATTGAGCACACCATATTCTTCATTGACAGGAATCGTCACGTGATAATTCGCCAAAGCCAGCTCTTCATTGGTTAAACCACGATCTTCACGTCCAAAAATAATGGCAACATTTTGCCCATGCTGTGCCACAGCATTTAACGACTTTTCTGCCGCAGGGCGTGCATCTAAGAGTGGCCAAGGAATAGTACGACTACGTGCACTGGTGCCAAAGACCAAATGGCAGTCGGCAATTGCATCTTCGAGCTGTTCAACCACTTCAATCTGTTCAATTAAATCGGTTGCACCTGCCGCCAAAGCATCAATATCTGGATGCGGATAGGTTTTTGGATCAACCAAAACCAATTTACATAGCCCCATGGTTTTCATGGCGCGTAAGGCGCTACCGATGTTGGCAGGCAGGGTGGTATTCACCATGACAATACGCACGTGGGAGAGGTGTGCGGCAACAGCTGCATTGTCGGTTTGACTCATAACAAATCCAGATGGGTTAAATTTTTAATTAAGAATATTGATCAACTTCGGTATGGTATAAATCCATAGCATCATCCATGCTCATATCAGCAGGTGGTGGAGCAATCGATGCAGGTTTCGCCACATCGACAGCTTTCGCGGCTTTGGATTTCACTTGATATTCGATATGCAGGCTTTCTTTACCAAAATAGTCACGCAATTTGACCAAGGCTTCATCTAAGGGTGCGATTTTCCACTGAATGCCCAAATGTAATTCTGCAGTGGCATAAGCATAGTCAAGGTGCAATAAAACAGGAATATGCGTGCATAAATCCACATTACAATAAGGCAGCAACATATTTTGTAAGTCTTGACTCAAGGTCTTGCTTAAATGTTCTGCATGCAAGTGAATTTGAATACTATTGGCGCGTTTTTGACGAATTTCATTCAAGCTAAACGCTTTGGTTAAGCGTCCCATTGGGCGGTCAAAACCTTCACGTTCGTAAATTTCGCCTTCAATCACCACCACTTTTTCAGTTTGTACAATATCTTTAAAGCGTTGGAAGCGCTCATGGTTGGCAGATACTTCAATACGTGCCGTACCATCATCTAAAGTGACCACCATCCGATTTGGGAAGTTGGCGACATCCACCACCAAGCCTGCAAAGACGGTGGTCACGCCACGACGGGTTGGCGTCAGTTCATTAATTTTACTTGGAATAAAGGCTTTTAATTCATTGCGATAGACATCAATCGGGTGACCAGTGAGGTAAAGTCCAAGTGTGTCTTTTTCACCTTTAAGTCGGACTTCATCTGACCATGGTTTTACAGGTTTGGCAGGCTTACGTTGTACTTCTTCAACTTCACCAAATAAATCCATGATGCCTGTTTCACGGTTGGAACGTGCTTGTTCCGCCGCTTGTACCGCTTCTGGCAATTGTGCCATTAAACTTGAGCGTTCGATGCCTAAACAGTCTAATGCACCCGCACGAATTAAGGCTTCAAGGGTTCGTTTGTTGATTTTTTTCAAATCAATACGATGACAGAAGTCAAATAAATCGCGGTATGGGCCTTCTTTTTGGCGAGAATCAATCACCGATTGCATGGCTTGTTCGCCCACGCCTTTAATTGCGCCAAGTCCGTAGACAATGGTGCGTTCATCGCTGGCGTGGAAATGATACAAAGACATATTTACCGAAGGTGGTAAAACTTCCAGACCATTGTGGCGACAGTCATCAATCAGGAACACCACGTTATCGGTGTTTTGCATTTCCGACGACATTACCGCAGCCAAGAATTCGGCAGGGTAATGTGCTTTCAGCCATGCCGTCTGATAGGCAACGAGGGCATAAGCAGCCGCGTGGGATTTGTTAAAACCGTAGCCTGCGAACTTTTCCATATAGTCGAAAATATGGTTGGCTGTGGCGGCATCAATGTCTTTTTTCGCAGCACCTTCAATAAAGATTTGGCGCTGTTTCACCATTTCTTCAGGTTTTTTCTTACCCATAGCACGACGTAGTAAGTCCGCACCACCGAGGGTATAGCCTGCACAATACTGTGCCGCCTGCATTACCTGTTCCTGATAAACCATAATGCCGTAGGTTGGTTCAAGCACACCTTCTAGCAAAGGATGCAGATACTCAAACTCGCCACCGTGCATACGGTGAATAAAGTCTGGAATGAGATCCATCGGGCCGGGACGATACAAGGACACGAAAGCAATAATTTCTTCAAATTTGCTTGGACGTGCTTCTTTCAGCATCTTTTTCATGCCCACGGATTCAAACTGGAATACCGCTGTGGTGTTGGCATTGGCAAAGACTAAATAGGCATCTTTATCGTCCAGTGGAATATGTGCAATATCTAGCGGTGTATCGGCTTGGATGCGTTTATTGATATTTTGTACAGCATCTTCAATAACTGTCAGGTTACGTAAACCCAAGAAGTCAAATTTGACCAAACCTGCCGATTCAACATCGTCTTTATCGTATTGTGCAACACGGGCGGTTCCATCAGCATCGCACATAACCGCAGAAAAGTCGGTGATTTTGGTGGGTGCAATCACCACACCACCTGCGTGTTTGCCTGTGTTGCGGGTAATGCCTTCAAGTTTTAAAGCCATTTCCCAAATTTCTGAAGCATCGTCATAGTCTGGGTTAGATGGATTGGTCACCACATCTTTCAGCTGTGGTTCGGCTTCAATTGATTCTTCCAAACTAAGCCCTAAGGGTTTAGTTGGAATCAGTTTAGAAATACGGTCTGCCAAACCATAAGACTTGCCCAAAACCCGTGCGACATCTCGAATCGCACCTTTGGCGGCCATAGTACCGAAAGTGGCAATTTGTGATACCGCATCACGTCCATAGGTGCGTGCCACATAATCAATGACTTTATCGCGTCCTGCAATACAGAAATCGACGTCAAAGTCGGGCATGGATACACGTTCTGGGTTTAAGAAACGTTCAAAGAGTAGTTCATAACGCAATGGGTCTAAGTCGGTAATTTTTAAGCTATAAGCGACCAATGAGCCTGCGCCTGAACCACGACCCGGCCCAACAGGTACGCCATTATTTTTAGACCATTGAATAAAGTCCATGACGATGAGGAAGTAACCCGGGAAGCCCATCGAGTTAATAATATTAATTTCGTATTCAATTCGTTCATCATAAGGTTTGCGAATTTCTGCCCAGTCTTCATCGCGCTGTGTGACAGGATAGAGCACATTTAGACGTTCTTCTAAACCTTGTTTGGATAGGTGCGCGAAGTAGGTATCAATGGTGTGTCCGTCTGGAATTGGATAATCTGGAAGGAAATATTTACCCAATTGCAGCGTGACGTTACAGCGTTTGGAAATATGATAGCTGTTTTCAATAGCACTTGGAATGTCGGAAAATAATTCCGTCATTTCTGCAGTAGTTTTAAAATATTGCTCAGGACTATACGTTTTAGGACGACGGTTATCCCCTAAAACATAACCATCGGCAATACAAACTCGCGCTTCGTGCGCTTCATAATCTTCACGGCGGACAAAGTGCACATCATTATGTGCCACCACGCCAATATTATATTTTTTAGCTAATTTAACCGCTTCGGCAATAAAAGCATCTTCATCGGGACGATCTGTACGGGTCAGCGCCAAATAGACCCGATTACCAAATTTTTCTATCCATTCTTCTAGCAACGGTTCGGCTTTTTGTGGATTGGACGTGATCAGCATTTTGCCGACATCACTTTGAATGCCGAGTAACAGAATCAGATCATCGGCTTGTTCTAAAATCCATGCTTTATTGACGCAAGGGATATTGAGTTGCTGACCTTCAATATAGCCACGCGACACCAGTTCGGTCAGATTGCGCCAGCCGTGATTGTTCATCGACAATAGCGTCACACGATGATCGGCATCATTTAAACGCAGCACTGAACCTAAAATCGGTTTGATGCCTTGCCCCAAACATTTGCCATAAAACTTTACGGCAGCGTGCAGGTTAGAGAGATCGGTCAATGCCAAAGCAGGCATTTCTTCATTGACTGCAGCTTTAATCAAGTCAGGTACGCGTACAATCGACTCGGTAATCGAAAATTCTGTATGTATACCTAAATGAACAAAGCGCATGAATCAGTCCCTTAAAAAATCACGGGTTAGTTTAGCATGCTCTGCTCAAGACAAAACATGCTGCAAAGTTTTTCCTACGGTTTTCGATGATCTTGACCGTATATCAAAATTTCAGTTTTTTGGATGTTGATATGGCGTGAATCACGTATGCATGGAGAAGGAGTGTGGTTTTAACCCCTTACACACTCATACGAGTAGCAAGGAGTTAAATGGTGAATCTATTTCTGATGTGTAGATGAAAGATTTATCTGAGTTTAGATAACCAATCGCCTAAACTTTGCACCAATTGCACTAAAATTAATAAGACCACCACGGTTAGCATCACGACACTACTATCAAAGCGTTGATAACCATAAGAAATAGCAAGGTCACCAATGCCGCCTGCACCGACTGCGCCTGCCATAGCAGTTGCGCCAATTAAGCTAATGGTGGCTGTGGTTAGGTTCAAAATGAGTGAGCTACGTGCTTCAGGTAAAATAAATTTGAAGATAATCTGTAAGGGTGTAGCACCCATTGCCTGTGCAGATTCGACAATCCCTTCATTGACTTCAAGCAGTGAAGTTTCTACCAAACGACCAATATACGGGCCGACATAAATGGTCAGTGGAACAATGGCTGCCCAAGTTCCGATGGATGTACCCACTAACAATTTAGTCAGCGGAATCACCGCAATCAATAAAATAATAAAGGGTAGGGAGCGCAGTGCGTTTACAATCGGGTTAAGCCCGTGATAAATCACACGGTTTGGCAAAATACCTGTCGGACGAGTCACTACAAGGGTAATGCCCTGAATAAAGCCCCAGATACAACCAAACAACATGGCAAAGAACACCATGTGAAAGGTTTCTTGTAAGGCTGTAACAAACTGGTCAATAGATAAAGAGCTTTTCCAGAAAGGCGCAGTTACTGAGGTCAGCCACTGTACAATTAAATCTCTCATGCTTGTACTCCTGACTGTTCAACTTCAACACCATTGGCTTGCAGAAATTCAAGTGCTTGTTGAATGACGCTTGCATCACCGAGCAATTGTATAAACATTTGCCCAATCACAGCGCCATCAATTTCGGTCATATTGGCAAATAAAATATTCAGGCTGATATCAAACTGTTTAATGACGGCTTGAATTACGGTTTCCTGAGCTGATTTACCTAAAAACTTCAGACAATAAATGCTGTGCTGATTTTGATTTTCCAGATTATTCAAAATATTGATAGGCAATTGCTGCTGCAACACGGTTTGAATAAAGCTTTTGGTGGTCGGATGTTGCGGTTGACTAAATATTTCTAGGGTTGAACCTGTTTCAATGACTTTGCCTTGTTCCATCACCGCCACATAATCACAAACCGATTCAATCACATCCATTTCATGTGTGACCATTACAATGGTAATGCCTTGTTCGCGGTTAATTTTTTTCAGTAATTCCAGCACAGATTTGGTGGTTTGTGGATCAAGTGCTGAAGTTGCTTCATCGCAGAGTAAAATTTTAGGATGATTGGCTAGCGCACGCGCAATACCGACACGTTGTTTTTGTCCGCCTGAAAGTTCATCAGGGTAGGCGTCTTTTTTATGTTTTAAATCAATAAACTCAAGTAATTCATTTAAACGCTTTTCGCGTTCGGCTTTGTTCCAGCCTAACAGTTTCATCGGCATTTCAATATTGGCAGCCACAGTTTTGGTCTGCAATAAATTGAAGTGCTGAAAAATCATTCCAATATGGGCACGTTCTTGACGTAATTCGCGGGCATTGAGTGCAGTAAAATCTTTTTGATGAATGATGACTTGCCCAGCATTTGGACGCTCCAACAAATTGATCAAGCGGATTAACGTACTTTTACCTGCACCACTATAGCCAATAATGCCAAAAATACTGCCTGTTGGAATTTGTAGATTAATTTGATCCAACGCACGCAGTGTTTGACCTTTGAGCTGATAGTGCTTTGAAATGTTTTTAAATTCAATCATATCGTCAAGAAATGTCCATAAATGAAAAAACAGGCAAAGTTCGCTTTGCCTGTTTTGTTTAACGCATTATATTACTATTTTGCTGCTTCAGTGAAATAGCTGACAGGTTTATTTACCGCAACTTTTGTTCCGCCAAAGTGCTGATCAATATATTGCTTCACCGCTTCGGTATGATACAACGCACCTACTTTTTGCAAGATTGGGTCATTTTGACGATCTGCAGCAGTCGCGAGAATATTGACATTCATTTTTGTGCTTTGGTCAATTGGTTCGTAATAAATTGAATCTTTCAGTACGTTCAAACCACCTTCCATTGCAAGGGTGTTGCCCAAGACAATTGCATCGACTTCATCTTTTACACGTACAGCCGTTGCCATTTGAATTGGTTTGATTTGAATTTGCTTAGCATTTTCTACGATGTCTGCAGGCGTGCCTTGAACATTGTCAAAACCATCTTTCAGTTTAACCAAACCAGCCGATTGAAGTAATAACAGTGCACGTGATTCATTGGCACCATCATTTGGAATAGCAATGGTTGCACCTGTTTTGAACTCATCCAACTTTTTCACTTTGCTTGAGTAAATACCCATTGGCTCTAAGTAAGTTGTCGCTACTGGTGCAATTTGATCTTTATTGTTGGCATTAAATGCCACCATATAGGCATAAGATTGGAATGCGTTAAGATCAATTTCTTTATTTGCTACCGCCGTGTTCATTGACACGTAATCGGTGAAGTTTTTCACTTCAAGTTGAATACCTGCTGCTTTGGTTTCAGGTAAGTCGGCAATAAAACGCCAAATATCTGCATCTGAACCAGTCGATGCCATAGTGACAGTGTGTAGAGCAGAAGAATCTTTTTGTGCCGCGTCAGTCGCAGGCGCTTCTTGTTTGCCACAGCCAGCCAAGCCAACTGAAAGACCAAGTACAAGACCAAGGAGCTTTTTCATGAATATATCCCGAGCAAGTTTAAGCAGTGCCTAAAGTTGCCAATGATTGAGAAGAATCAAATCAGCACGATGGATGGAATCGCATGATGATGATTTTGTATGTTTCTCAAATATGTTGTAGGTATTGTTTGAGTACTGAAAAAGTCAGCCCACAGCTCAATCAATAATTTTGAGATGGATGGGCAATTCACTTTTTCAAAAGATGCACCATCATAACAATAAAAAATAATTCTATATAGTGCTGTGTATGTTATGCATATCACTGTTTTACAACAGAAAGCGAATAAGTCAAAATAAGTTCTTATAAATAAATATATTCTGTAAAGATTAAGGATTTGAACAAGTGTTTAAATATTTAGGTGCTTTAAAATTTATTCTGCAATCGATAGTAAAAAACGAGATATGAAATTGTCGGTATGAAATCGGCTTAGTTACAAGAATCAGAACATGGCTGTAAATACATAAAAGAAGTTATGAATGATTTTTCCAACGATAATATATCGCCCATATATAAGGCAAACAGAGTAACAATGAACCTATCCCTATAAAAACATAAGCCAAATATATTAATCCTGCAAAAATAAAAAGTATTTGCAATGTAAACTCAACGAATATTGAAATTAAAAATTCTTTGAAGCTTTTTATTTTTTGCATGTTTATTGATCTAAAGTATTTTATAAACGTAGATCATCACAATGTACATGGGTTACAACCTGATAAACAAAAAGCTCGTACAGTGACGAGCTTTTTTATGGACTTAAATTTTTAGGCTAAACTAAAAATTTTAAGCATTTTCACGAGCAATGGCACGATAGCCAATATCTTTACGATATTGCACACCATCAAAGGTAACTTTTTCGCACAGTTCAAGGGCTTTAGCTTGCGCTTCGCCAATGGTATTACCGAGCGCAGTTACACACAGTACACGACCACCATTGGTCACAATCTCACCATCGGCATTGCTTGCTGTACCTGCGTGGAATACTTTCGCATCTGCCATTTGTGTTTCTAAACCAGAAATCACATCACCTTTGCCTGAAGTTTCAGGGTAACCCGCAGTCGCCAATACAATCCCGACAGTTTTGCGTTCATCCCAGTCTGCTTCGGCAGGTAAGTTGCCAGCAATACCTGCTTCAACCAAATCTACCAAAGATGACTTTAAGCGCATCATAATTGGTTGTGTTTCTGGGTCACCAAAACGGCAGTTAAACTCGATCACTTTTGGTTGACCTTTGTCGTCAATCATTAAGCCTGCGTATAAGAAACCTGTATAAACATGACCGTCTTTTTTCATACCTTCAACAGTAGGACGCATCACTTCATTCATGGTTTTTTCAAATACGTCTGCAGTCACGACAGGGGCAGGAGAGTATGCACCCATACCACCAGTATTTGGACCTTGGTCGCCTTCAAAAATACGCTTGTGGTCTTGTGAAGTTGCCATAGGAAGGATGTTGTCGCCATCAATCATACAAATGAAAGAAGCTTCTTCACCTGCAAGGAATTCTTCAATGACTACACGTGAACCTGCATCACCAAATTTGTTGCCTGCTAGCATGTCATCAATTGCATCAAATGCTTCTTGATTGGTCATCGCCACGATCACGCCTTTACCTGCAGCAAGACCGTCCGCCTTGATCACGATTGGAGCACCATTTTTTTCAACAAATGCTTTTGCCGCATCAACTTCGGTGAATACGTCATAGAATGCAGTTGGAATGTTGTGACGTTTTAAAAAGTGCTTGGCAAAGGCTTTAGAACCTTCAAGCTGTGCAGCAAACTGGGTTGGGCCCCAAATTTTTAAACCCGCTTCACGGCAGGCATCTACTACACCATTGACCAGTGGTGCTTCAGGGCCAACAATGATTAAATCAACAGCATTATTTTTGGCAAAGTCGATGATTGCAGGGTTATTTTGAATATCTAACGCTACATTCTCGCATTTGTTTTCTGTTGCCGTACCTGCATTACCCGGTGCAACGAAGACTTTAGCGACTTTGTCATCTTGTGCGATTTTCCATGCCAACGCATGTTCACGACCGCCGCTACCTAAAACTAAAATATTCATCTAAAAATCCCTCAAAGAATAAAATCCCCCTAGCGAAGCTATGCTTTTCACCCTTGAAAAGGAAGGAGATTGTGCATAAAAACACAGTTCCCTTACGTGAAAAGTCCCCCTTTTATAAAAAAGGGGGATTTCGGAGGATTATTAAATACGACTTCTAATTAATGAGTTTAATTAGTGACGGAAATGACGCATGCCAGTGAAGACCATTGCAATACCAGCTTCATCTGCTGCTGCAATCGTTTCTTCATCACGCATAGAACCACCCGGTTGAATAATGCATTTGATACCAGCTTTAGCTGCGTTATCAATACCATCACGGAATGGGAAGAATGCGTCAGATGCCATTACTGCACCTTCAACCACTAAACCTGCATGTTCTGCTTTAATGGCAGCAATACGAGCAGAGTTTACACGGCTCATTTGACCTGCACCAACACCAATGGTCTGACGGTTTTTTGCATAAACAATTGCGTTCGATTTTACGTATTTCGCAACTTTCCAAGCAAAGATCATGTCGTCAATTTCTTGTTCAGTTGGTGCACGTTTGGTCACAACTTTTAAGTCATCTTTAGTGATCATGCCCAAGTCTTGATCTTGAACCAATAAACCGCCGTTGACACGTTTGTAATCCATTTGTGGAGCGCGTGCATCAATCGCAGGAAGCTCACCACATACCAGTACACGTACGTTTTTCTTCGCGCCAGTCACTTCAAGTACGCCATCAGCAATGCTTGGTGCAATGATCACTTCAACGAATTGACGGTCTACAATCGCTTGTGCAGTCGCAACGTCTAACTCACGGTTAAACGCAATGATGCCACCAAATGCAGATTCAGGGTCAGTTGCATAAGCAAGGTCATAAGCTGCTTGAATACCGTCTAAAGAGACAGCAACACCACATGGGTTCGCGTGTTTTACGATCACACAAGCAGGTTTTGCAAATGATTTCACACATTCAAGTGCGGCATCAGTATCTGCAATGTTGTTATAAGATAATTCTTTACCTTGAAGCTGTTTCGCTGTAGAAACAGAAGCTTCAGTTGCAGCAGGGTCTACATAGAACGCTGCAGATTGATGCGGGTTTTCGCCATAACGTAAATCTTGCGCTTTGTTCAATTGTGTATTGAATGTACGTGCAAATTGGTCAGCAGTACCTTCTTCTTTACCTACACGTGCACCTAAGTAAGAGGCGATCATGCCGTCATATTGTGCAGTGTGTTCAAATGCTTTCACTGCCAAATCAAAACGAGTTTCGTAAGACAATGCACCGTTGCTTTTCATTTCTGCAATAACAGTCGCATAGTCAGAAGCATTTACTACAATACCTACAGAAGCATGGTTTTTCGCTGCAGCGCGAACCATAGTAGGGCCACCAATGTCGATGTTCTCAATCGCATCTGCAAGTGAACAATTTGGTTTTGCAACAGTCGCAGCAAATGGATAAAGGTTAACAACAACCAAGTCGATGGCATCAATATTGTGTTCTGCCATGACTGCTTCGTCTAGACCACGACGAGCCAAGATACCGCCATGAATTTTTGGGTGTAACGTTTTTACACGACCATCCATCATTTCAGGGAAACCAGTATGCTCTGATACTTCTACGACAGCAATATTGTTGTCTTTAAGCAACTTATAAGTACCGCCAGTAGATAAAATTTCTACCCCAAGAGCAGCAAGGTCTTGTGCAAATTCAACAATACCTGTTTTGTCAGAAACAGAGATTAAAGCGCGTTTAATAGTCATGATCTTCGTCACAGTTTTCAATTACAGATTAAAACAAACTAGCAAAATGCAGGTAAAAAAAATGCCTGCGGAGGTCGCAAGCATTTTATCACTTATTCACTCATTAAACCGTGAGCTTTTAACTTTTTACGTAAAGTACCACGGTTTAGTCCAAGAATTTCAGCAGCGCGTGTTTGGTTACCGCGAGTGTATTCAAGAACAACAGATAAAAGAGGTTTCTCCATTTCTGCTAACACCATGTCATACACTTGTGAAGGTTGTTCACCTTGTAGTTGTGCAAAATAATGGCGAACTGCGCGATCTACGTGAATACGTAAAGCAACATCAGATTGTGCAGTAAAAATAGGAGATTTGCTATTCATGCGAATTAATCCGAAAATCAGATATCACTGGGATAAAGTGATATATCAATGTGGTCTATAAATTAAATGAACTCCGTTTTAGATCCTAAAACGGGAAGTTCTAAAACTGGAACATTTAGCTTGCCACAACTCTAGGCATTGGTCGAAATTTAAGCGTAACAATACATTAATAATTGTTACAGACCAAAATCAAAACAAAAAATCTACTCTGTACGCGATATATAAAAATAAAGCGCATTAGACAGATCTATATTTGTTGTGAATCTTGCGAGGAGTTTGCAGCACAAAGCTTTCGTGGCGCGTATGATACCATTGTATGAGAAAAAGTGAGCAAGAAAACTGCAATTTTTTTAATTTTTTTCGCTATTTTTTCACTATTTTTTTGTGAATTAAGGCTTGATAATTTCTAAAGTATAGGCATCGAAGTCGTTTCGTGATATTGGAACTAAAATGTCAAACTTAAATGGACTGTTTTTAGGAATACGTTGAATGCTCGAAAGACTTTCGACCAAATACTCCTGTGGGGAATAGATGTAAGTCGATAATGTTTGTTGTTTTTCTTTTAAAGTGACTTTGATATTAGGCAAAGCCAAGCTTTTATCATAGTAATTGATCAGCTCACCCGTAAATTGTGTATTCATACGATCTACACGTTTAACCTTCACGCGATTTGCTGAAATTAAGCTATAGCGTTCTTCTAAACTGCTACAGTTAAAAAATTGACAGACTTGGGTAAACACAGAATTCAGTGCAGGGCTGCTGTTTAAAAACTTTGGGTTAAACCACAAAATTTGGAAGATCAACAAGCCAATCAATAAAAGATTAATAATTCCCCAAAGTAAGTAGTAACCATTGCCATGCTTTTTTTCACTTTCAAGATCAGGCGCAGACAACTTCATGGCAGGAATGTTGCCAATCGGTTCAGTACTGAAATAATTGAGGTTATTCAGATAGGTTTTCAGATCAATATTGGAATGTTCAACTTTACGCTGAAAAATATCTAAAATATGTTGCGGTTGCGCAAGTTCAGCAGTTGCCTGCATAAAACTGCGGTTTTGAATGTGATGTAATTGTGATGTGACTGAGTTTTTATTTTGAGGAAAGACAAATACCAAATGCGAAAGAGCATTAAAGGTATTGTCGCATTTAGGACAACAAACCATCCCTTGCGCAACGGTCAGCTGCGCAACGGATACTTTATAAACAGTTTGGCATTCAGGGCACTTGGTTTGCTTGTCACTCATAACTCAAAAATTACAGTTAGTGGGGATGGCGTTTCCCAGAAATTCGACACCAGTTTTCTTCACGTTTTTCGACTTGTACTATATCAAAAAATTCAGAATAAACACTAGAAACTTCAGCAACTTGCTCTTCAATTACACCTGCAAGTGCGAACTCGCCCTCAGATTTAATTAAAGTTGCAAACTCTGGCGCAAGCATCATCAATGGGCCTGCCAAAATATTGGCAACTAAAATGTCTGCTTTTTCATTACCGATGGTTTCATTGAACTCTTCTGGAAGTCCCACATATAAGTTTTTAAGTACACCGTTGAGTTCTGCATTTTGTTTGGTCGCTAAAACTGCTTGCGGGTCAATATCAGTCGCATAGACTTTTTTTGCACCGAGCAACAAAGCCGCTACTCCTAAAATACCTGAACCACAACCGTAGTCGATCACGACTTTATCTTTTACATTGGTTTTACCTAACCATTGCAGGCACAGGAACGTACTGGCATGGTTACCTGTACCAAAAGCCAAACCTGGGTCAAGTTTAATATTGACTGCATCTGCCTCAGGTGGTTCTAACCATTCAGGTACAATCCAGAATTTCTCTGCAATCTGGATTGGCTCGTAGTAATCCATCCATGAGCGTTCCCAAACCTGATCTTCCAAAAATTCACTGCGTAAAGGGGCATCTGGCATTTGCGCACGAATAAAGGTTTCTAAGGCTGCAACATCAATTTCTTCACCTTCGTCTTGTGCATAAATACCTGTCACAATGACTTTGTTCCAAAGTGGTGTTTCACCTGGCAGTGGCTCAAGTAAGTCCTGATTTTCCGCATCATCTAAGGTTACGCTGACTGCACCCAATGAACTGAGCAGGGTTTCAGTAAAATCGACTTGCGCTTGATCAACAGTAATATGTATTTGTAACCACTTCACGGAGATAACCTAAAATTTAATGCGTAAGCGCTATTGTAACTGAACTGCTGCAGGCGCTGTTATTTTTTATTAGGATTGCGAAAGGGAAAACTCTATACGATTGGAAGTTTCAAATTCGCTTTATGCTTATAGTCGAATAATGTGACAAAAATATAACTCTAAAAAATATAAGTTAAGAATTTGTTTGAACCATCATCGCTCAATCATCCCCAAAACAGTCAAATTGCTGGATTGGGGATGATTGAGAGACTTGTTTAGGATGCAGATTGCTCCGATGCAGGTGTCGGCACAAATTTATTTAGTAATGTGCCTAAAATTGCGGCAAAAATATACATGAAAATAGAATAAACCGCAGCAGGCATGGCAATGGTTGAGCTTGACATAACGGTTAGGGCGATAGTCATTGCAAGGGTACTGTTGTGAATGCCAATTTCAAAGGCGCAGGCTCGGGCTTGTTGGCTATTTACGCCAAAGAAACGCGGGACAAAATAACCAATCAATAAACTGCAGGCACAGAACAGGGCAGTGGCAAGTCCTACATCTGCCAAATAAAGCATGATGTTGTTTCGCTCTTTGGCAATTGCGCCAATAATAATCACAATTAGAAAAACCACAGCAAAAATACGCACAGGTTTGTTTAAGCGGTCTGCCGTTTGAGGGCTAAAATGGCGTACTAACATCCCTAAAGTGACAGGGATAATAATAATTAAAAACACCTGCAATACTTTGGCAAATTGTAAGCCAACTTGTTGCCCATCCTGCATAAAATGTTGAATGGCAAAGTTGACAATCAGGGGCAAGGTAAATGCTGCAATCACGGAATTCACGGCAGTGAGGGTGATGTTTAGTGCAATATCACCTTTATATAAGTAGCTAAATAAGTTGGCTGTTGGCCCACCTGGAGATGCTGCTAGTAGCATGAGTCCGACTGCAAGCAGTGGTGGTAAATTCAGCAGTTTACAAATAAAGAATGCAATTGCTGTCAGGACGACCAATTGACAAAATAAAGCAATAAACACTGCTTTGGGGTGTTTGCTCACCCGTTTAAAGTCGTTAGGAGTGAGTTCTAAGCCAAGTCCAGCCATGACCACGGCCAAAGCCAGCGGCAAAAATATTGTGATTAATCCTGAATCCATAAACACTCCTTTGTTTTTACATCTACAATAATTTATTTGATATTTAACTGTTTGTTTAATATGTAGTTAATTTTGCTCACGTTTTAAATTGTATTTTTATTGTGGTTTAAACTCTGCTCCTGTTTGTGTTGATGGGCAAGTTTGGCAGATTGTCTAGCTAACATACTCCCTAAAATAAAGCTGAACATATACATAAAAATGGTGTAAATCGCAGAAGGAATGGCAATTTCAGTGCTTTGCAAAACTGATAGTGCAATGGTTAAAGCAACGGCAGTGTTATGAATGCCAATTTCAAAACAACAGGAGCGTGCTTGTTGATCAGGCACACCCGCCAAATACGGCACCAGATAACCAATAAGTAAACTTAAAAAGCAAAATAGTGCAGTTGCGATGCCAATTGCACTGAAATAGTCAAAGACATTGGCGCGTTCGCGGAAAAGCGCATAAAAGAATAAAGCGAAAATGAAATAAATGGACATCAAACGCATAGGTTTGCCCAACTGTAATGCAATTTGTGGCATCGCATTACGCACCGCCATTCCTACACATACAGGCACAATAATCAGTAAAAAAACCTGTGCCATTTTTTCAATAGGCATGCCAATTTGTTGTTGATCGGTCATAAAATATAGAAAAGACAAATTAACAATAAAAGGCAGGGTAAAGGTTGCCATCACAGAGTTCATTGCGGTTAGGGTAATATTTAGGGCAACGTCACCTTTATAGACATAGCTAAATAAGTTCGCAGTAGGCCCCCCTGGTGAGGCAGCAAGCAGCATTAAGCCAATTGCCAATAGCGGTGGCAATTCTAAAAATAAACAAATTGAAAATGCTAAAACAGGCAAAATGACCAATTGTGAAAAAAGCGTTAAAAAAATGACTTTAGGAAATTGATTGACCCGAATAAAGTCTTTAGGCGTGAGTTGTAAGCCTAAGCCCATCATCATCACAGCCAAGGTCAGTGGTAGAAAAAAGGTAAAAAAGCCTGAATCCATAGCACATCCTTTATTTTTTTCTTATGGGTATAATTTTCCCTCTCTTTGCAGTGTAATTGTTTTTTGAGCTTGTGCAATAAACAAAGCAGTCACTTCTTATAAATGACTGCTTTGGTGTTATTTTCATGCTTTCAGTTTGAATGAATACCCGATCTGTTCATGAAAATATAGATTAAGTGATTGATCACATGGCAGCAGGGCGTGGTGGCGTAAAGCCTAAGGCACATTTGCCTTTTAACTCAGTACCATTGACTGTAATGACGGTACTTTGCGCATCTGCCATACAAGAACGGTATAATTCAGGCTCATTGCCTTGTAATTGCACTGCTTTAGATGAACTAAAGAATTGTGGTTCACAGGTACCATTCCAGATAATCCCACGATAAGCAAAGCTTACAGGTGCGCCCTGAGTTTTACCTTTACAGACTTGCTGGAATTTTTGCGCGTTATAGACGGTTTCTACTTTATCATTTGCCTGCACTGCAAATGGACTGAAAAATAAGCCACAAAGCATAGAGGACAGCAAAATTTTCTTATTCATGATGTTTCCCTTTGTTTCTCATATCTGTGCTATTAGGATAAAAAATAGACAAATTAAAACAACGGTGATCTGGTTAATTTTTAGGTCTAAATGTTTTTATGTACAGTAAAAATGCAAATTTGGATTACAAAATATTAATTTTGTAGCGCGGTTAAGCCAATAAAATCGACTGAATCTGTCAACTTATGCCACAAGTTTTGCTATAATATTCCGTCTTTATTTTTTATCTCTCATTGACCATTATGCACTATCCTAAAGTTTACGATGTCATTGTTATTGGTGGCGGTCACGCAGGCACCGAAGCGGCGCTTGCAGCAGCACGTATGGGTCGTCAAACCTTACTCTTAACTCATAACATTGAGACTTTAGGGCAGATGAGCTGTAACCCTGCAATTGGCGGGATTGGTAAGTCACATTTGGTACGTGAGATTGATGCCTTAGGCGGCGCAATGGCATTGGCTGCCGATAAAAGCGGGATTCAATTCCGTATTTTAAACTCGCGTAAAGGTGCTGCTGTTCGTGCAACACGTGCGCAGGCAGACCGAGTTCGCTTTAAAGCTGCGATTCGCGCCACTTTAGAAAACCAAGCCAATTTAGATATTTTCCAACAAGCAGCCGATGACCTGATTGTAGAAGGCGATACTGTAAAAGGTGTAGTCACTCAAATGGGGATTCGTTTTGATGCGAAAACCGTGGTATTGACCACAGGTACATTCTTGGGTGGTGTGATTCACATCGGTTTAGAAAAATCGAGCGGTGGTCGTGCAGGCGATCCTCCATCAATTGCTTTGGCGGCACGTTTACGTGAATTAAATTTGCCTGTTGGGCGTTTAAAAACAGGTACGCCACCACGTATTGATGCACGCTCAGTCGATTTTTCGGTCATGATTCCGCAGCCAGGTGATTTCCCATCACCAACCATGTCATTCATGGGTGATGTGTCGATGCACCCTGAACAAGTGAACTGCTATATCACCCATACCAATGAACGTACTCACGAAATTATTCGTGGTGGTTTAGATCGTTCACCGATGTATACAGGTGTGATTGAAGGTGTTGGCCCACGTTACTGCCCATCGATTGAAGATAAAATTCACCGTTTTTCTGATAAAGACTCGCATCAGGTATTTTTGGAGCCTGAAGGTTTAGATACACATGAATTGTATCCAAACGGGATTTCAACCTCTTTACCGTTTGATGTGCAGTTCGAGTTAGTTCGTTCAATTCGTGGTATGGAAAATGCGCATATTTTGCGTCCAGGTTATGCGATTGAATATGATTACTTCAATCCACAAGCCTTAAAATTCACTTTGGAAACCAAAGCCATTAATAACTTGTATTTTGCAGGTCAAATTAATGGTACGACTGGCTATGAAGAAGCGGGTGCGCAAGGTGTGTTAGCTGGTTTGAATGCGGCACGTCGCGCTTGGGATCAGGAACAATGGACACCAAAACGTGACGAAGCTTATATTGGTGTATTGGTTGATGACCTGATCACACTAGGTACCAAAGAACCGTACCGCATGTTTACCTCACGTGCGGAATACCGTTTGATGTTGCGTGAAGATAATGCCGATCAGCGTTTGACGCCAATTGGTCGTGAGCTTGGTTTGGTGGATGACACTCGTTGGGCAGCTTACTGTGAAAAAATGGAAGCAGTAGAACGTGAAACAGGGCGTTTACAACATTTGTGGGCTGCACCAAACAATCCAATGGGTAAAAAATTTGTTGAAATGACAGGTGCAGATTTATCCAAAGAATGTTCTGCGATTGATCTGTTAAAACGTCCAAATATCAGTTTTGCGCAAATCGCAGAATTAACGGGTTCAGACGTTTCTGCACAAGTGGGCGATCAAATTGAAATTGCAGTGAAATATGCAGGTTATATCAACCGTCAGCATGAAGATGTCGCACAATTAAAACGCTTGGAAGAAACCAAAATCCCTGCCGATTTTGATTATGATGCAGTGTCAGGTTTATCGCGTGAAATCACGCTAAAATTGAAGCATGTTTTGCCTGAAACTTTGGCACAAGCCAGTCGTATTCCAGGTGTGACACCTGCCGCAGTTCAATTGGTGATGATCACCATTCGTAAAAATGCACAGTCACGTAAATCTGCTTAAGGTTTGATGGATTGATGAAGAAGCCCACAATTTAAATTGCGGGCTTTTTTATGCGCCAAAGTAAATCAGATGCTAAGCAAAGAAGAAGTTGCGTATAAGAATAAATCTGATTTCGACTGCATATCTTATGATTTCACAGCTAGATCAGGAGCATTTAAAGTGACACTTATCAACATAGATAGGAGCAAAATATGACTTTAAAAAGCATTCGTTATAGTACAGCTGAACTGGCATGCCCACGCTGAACGATGCCGAGTCAATTTTAATTTTAACTTCAATCAGCAATCACAATAATTTGATTTAAAAGAGAACGATAATGCTATCGCCCCAATATATTTGGGGCTTTTTTATTCCTGAGTTTGATGCACCGCATTGGCAACTTCTACAGGTTCAATCTGAATTAGCTTTTTACCAAAACTACGCAACCACCAAACCAATTGTGAGGTAAACGGCACAGTGGCAGTCACCAACACATTACCATTTTCCAGTGTTTCCATAGTTTGATCTTTGCTTAATTGGCTTTCATCGAAGTATATGGCATCAGCTTTTTGCATGGTAAGTTTGAGCTGAATATTTTCAGTAGCTTTACTGAAATCGACTCTAAAACCTAATTCGCCAGATTCAATATAGGCATCAATATCAAAATTAACAGGATGCAAGGCGCGTGAATCTAAAACTTTGGCTGCTTTAAAACGATGCAGGGCAAAGGTTTGAATGTCGGTTTTGTCAAATCGAGTACAGATTAAATAAATCACCGCACCTTTTTGCACCAAAGCCAAAGGATTCAGCACATAAGTTTTTTCTTCGCCTGAATTGCTGCGTGATTGATAAATACATTCTAGTTGTTTGTCTTGGAGCAAGCCTTCATATATCGCCTGTTGTGCATTGCGGTCTACGACTGGTGGAATTAAAGGTTGTGTTGCAGGCACAATTCGCACACGATTAATCCATTGGCGGACATTGTTTTGGGTCGATAGACTGCGTCGTGCCAAATCAAACCATGGGTTCATTTCTTCAATCAAACTTGGCGGCAGCAGATGTTTTAAATGTTCCTCGACCATCATAAACGTTACCGCTTGAGAGCTGGTCATGTGCGGTAAACTTTGAATCGGTGCATCTGAACGCCAGCGCCAACCTTGTGGTACGGTACCATTACTTTCAATTGGAAAGCGCTGAGAAATTTGATTTAAGTCACGTTGAATCGTACGCAAACTAATGTCGATACCTTCACGTTGCAGGACATCGTGTAATTCACGTGTGCCCATCCATTTACCTGTAGAAAGGCGCGATAAAATTTGCCATTGGCGATATAAACTATTCGATGTTTCTTTTTCTTGTATAGACATATTCAATATTTACTAGGTCAATTCATACGGATGAAAACTTGTTCTTCCACACAATAAGAAAACTCGGAATGATTAGCAAGTTTTTTACTGAAAAAGGGCAAAATATAACCGCAGATTTTGCAGTAAATATCACAAAATTTGGACGGGCAAAGTTAATCAAATAATAGAAGTGAATCAGAAACTATGACCTCAAGCCATACTTGGATCAATTAGAAAAGCAAGATTGAATAGTTGTGTTTAAGTGAAAACCCGTCATTGTTTTGTATGGTAGATACAGGTTTATGTAAATAAAAGCGATCTGAGTGGATGAGTGCTGTAGGTTAATTGGGCAAGGCGATTGAGGTGCTTTATCGCGATGAATTATCAACAGACCTTAGAGTTAGGAGGATGAAACAACCGTGAATTTATCTAGCAGCGATGCGCGAGAAATTTTTTGGTTAGCCCGATATTTAACCCGTATTCAATATGTATGTCAGCAATTTCCATTTAAACAAAATGATGCTGCTTTGACTTATGCACATGCCTTTTGTTTGCCTGCATTTGATGCAGCTTCTTTAAATGAATTGATTTTAAACGAAGAACAGCCTGCTTCATTTGCGATGCAGTTTGAGCAAATACGGACAAAAATTCAAAACTTGGCACAGGTTTTCTCTAAAGCCACTTATGTTGAATTACAGCAATGTATTCAAAATGCGTGCGATAACGCGAGTTATATTTGTGATGTAGTACAAGACTGTGAAGCATTATTAGATGCTGAACCACAGCAGATATATTTATTTTTCCAGTTGGGGCAAAAAATTGAACAATTAGACCGACAAATTCGGTTAAAACAATCGACTGAAAAGACTTTGTCGCAATTGGAAATGATTGTGCAATGCCTAAAAGATTTAGGTTGGACGTCGCTTGTAGATGCATGGCAACAACTGAAACAGCAACCCGATACTATGCATTTTTATCACTTTAGTGATCATATTCAGCACTTGCTTTCGGTGGATTAAGTCGTACTTGTCATATAAAACTGATCGGCAACAATGTTATTTATAAGCTCTGCGTAGCTAAAAAATAATGGAAGCCGAAGCTCCCATTAGGTCTAAAATTTATTGCTGGCATTGAGTAGCTGCCAAATTTTACAGATTTGACTCGTGCAGTACTTTCGGCTCGGTTACTTAGTCGCGTTCAACCGCAAGTGCAACCCCCATGCCACCGCCTACGCAAAGCGTTGCGATGCCTTTTTTCGCATCACGGCGTTGCATTTCGTGTAGTAACGTCACGAGGATACGGCAACCTGAAGCACCAATCGGGTGACCGAGAGCAATTGCGCCACCATTCACGTTTACTTTATCTAGGTCTAAGCCTAATTCTTTGGCAACACCTAGTGCTTGTGCGGCAAAGGCTTCGTTGGCTTCAATTAAATCGACCTGATCTAAGCTCCAGCCTGCTTTATTTAAGGTTTTCTTAACCGCTTCAACAGGGCCAAGACCCATAATTTCAGGCTCAATACCCGACATTGCATAGGCTTTAATACGTGCTAAAGGTTGTAGGCCTAATGCTGCAGCTTTGTCTGCGCTCATCATTAACACTGCTGCTGCACCATCGTTGATACCAGAAGCATTACCTGCGGTTACGCTGCCATCTTTTTTGAACGCAGGGCGCAATTTATTCAAGCTTTCAAGGGTGGTATTGGCTTTGATGTATTCATCTTCAGCAAATACAATTGGGTCGCCTTTACGCTGTGGAATGCTTACAGCTGCAATTTCATCTTTAAATTTACCAGCCGCTTGTGCTGCAGCCGCGCGTTGTTGTGAAGTCAGTGCCAATTGGTCTTGTTCTTCACGGTTTAAACCAAGCTTTTCTACAATATTTTCTGCAGTAATACCCATGTGATATTGGTTATAAGCATCGGTTAAACCATCAGCCACCATACTGTCGATCAACTGGGCATTCCCCATTTTTTGACCGTTACGCAACTGCATATAGTGTGCGCTTTGTGACATTGATTCTTGACCACCAGCAACTACAATTTCTGCTTCATCACACTGAATCGCTTGTGCAGCCAAATGTACGGCACGTAATCCCGAACCACACACCACGTTTAGCGTTGATGCAGGCACTTGTACAGGAATACCTGCAGCAATTGCGGCTTGACGTGCAGGGTTTTGTCCTACACCTGTAGTGAGTACGTTACCCATAATCACCTGATCGACTTGTTCAGGCTGTACTTTAGCACTGTCTAAGACTGCACGAATTGCTGTTTGCCCCAATTGTGGTGCAGATAAAGAAGCGAGACTACCTAAAAAGCTACCAATTGCAGTACGTTTTGCAGCAACAATGACAACATCTTTCATTTTATATCCTTAAATTTTATGTTTACGTTTCTGTGGATGCACATGATATATAGCATGTGCATTGCTGTTGTTATATGACTGATTAAAATAAATTTACCAAAACATAGCGACCTGGTGCTGCTTCTATTGTTGGATATTGTGCATTACCTAAGGCACGGGCAGGGACTTGTTCGCCTGCATACGGTGTGACCCAAGCCTGCCAGCGTAGCCACCAAGATTCAGGATGATACTCTGCACCATCAAGCCATTGCTTGGTATTTTCAAACTTGGCAGTATTGGTATAGCAACCGTATTTATTACGACTTGGCGGATTCACAATGCCTGCCACGTGTCCAGATTCACCAAGTACCAGTGTAGATTCACTACCTAAGTAATCTGCACCACGGAAGCAGGTATCCCAAAGCGCGATATGATCTTCCTGCGTAGCAATAAAGAAGCTTGGAGTTTTGACACGAGAAAGGTTGAGTCCAACACCGTTCACTTTTACTGCATTTGGTGAAATCAATTCATTATTCAAATACAAATTACGCAATAAGAAATTATGAATTTTGGCAGGAATATTGGTGCCGTCGCTGTTCCAATACAAAATATCGAAATCTGAAGGCTCTTTGCCTTTTAAATAGTTCTCGATGTAGTAGTTCCAGTACAGGGTATTTTCACGTAACAAACTGAACGTGACTGCCAACTGGCGACCATCAAAATAACCCAATTGATTATTTAAGGTTTCTAAACCACTAATCACAGGTTCATTAATAAATACGCCTAAGCTGCCTGGGTTTTCAAAGTCGATAATGGTTGCCATATACGTGGCAGATTTCACATGACTTTTCAGGCGTTTTGCCAGGTAATAAGCCTGCGTTGCAGCAAGTAAAGTACCACCAATACAATAGCCGATACAGTTGGCTTCTTTTTCGCCTGTAATTTCTTCAATAACACGCAAAGCTTCAACTGCACCTGCGGTAATCAGATCTGCGAAAGTGAGTTCTTTTTGTTCAGCATTTGGGTTACGCCAAGACATTAAAAAGACCGTATGACCTTGCTGACGTAACCAGTTCACCAACGAGTTTTGTTCGCGTAAATCCAGCACATAATATTTATTAATAAATGGCGGCACGATTAGAATCGGAGTTTGATATACATTTTCTGTGGTTGCTTCATATTGCAACAACTGGAAAATTTCATTTTCAAATACCACTGCACCTGGCGTGTAGGCTAAATCTTTACCCAAGCTAAAAGAGTCACTATTGACCATGCGAATAGATAAATATTTTCCGCTATTGACCACATCATCATGGAAAATTTGCATGCCACGGACAAGGTTTTCACCTTGTTCGGTAATGGTTTGCTGAATCACTTCAGGGTTAGTCCAAAGAAAATTGCTTGGTGATAAAGCATTAATCATTTGGCGGGTAAAAAAGTGAAGGCGGTAACGCACTTTGTCTGGAATGCCTTCTACGACATCCACCATATTTTGTACCAGTTGGCTAAACAACAAATATGACTGCGATAACAGGTCAAAATTGGGTTGTTCTTGCCATAATGGGCTGTTAAAACGACGATCACCACTTTCAGGTTGAATGAATGGTTCGATGTCTTTTGCCACACTGCGCATCATCACATTTTGGTAGATTTGCATTTGACCTTGCCACCAGCTCCATTGCATTTCCATCAAGCGTGCTGGATTTTTAGACAAAGCTTCAAAGAACATCGACATATCTTCTTTGTTGAGCTGTGTTAAGGCGTCATTAATAGGGCTTTGCCCATAATAAAATTCTTGTAGTTTTTTCCAGATATCATCGTGGCTAGAGAAAAATTGTAATATATTTTCTTTGAATTGAAATGAGTTCTGTTTCATTTCATCGCTCCATAGCACATGGCTTTTAGCAATCAAATTGAGTGCAAGGCTGAAACTAAAACGGGGAAATTTTCACACTTCCCCGTAACATTCGTCCTGATAACGCATGGTTTTCAGAGCAGTGTTTATTTATTATTTGGCATTGAATCGCTGACTAACTTTTCAAATTCTGCTTTGACTTCTGAAGTCAGTGTTGCTAATTTTTTGCCATCTTCAATCATTTGCTGACTGAGTTTGTTCATAGTTTCTAATTGCTTGGTGGTGCAGTTCACCATGCTTTGCATGTCTTTCACTTCGCTATTGGCAAACATTTGTGCTAAACCAATGTTGGCATAGTTGCGTGCTGCTTCTAATTGTAGGTTGGTTAAGTTAGCAAAATTTTTTGCAACTATACTGTTGAATTTGGTGTACGGTTCAAACACGTTTTTGTATTGAGCATTCATGTTTGAAAATAAGTCGCCGTATAGCATGGGTGTCACTCCAGTAAATAAACTTGTAGATTAAAATGAGGTGTTACACGCTTAGTGCATGTATAAGCCGCCGTTGATTGATAAGGTTTCGCCTGTTACGTATGCAGCATGATCACTCACTAAATACATAACTGCTGCCGCAATTTCGGTAGGGGCGGCAAGACGTTGCAGAGGAATTTGTGCTTCAATGCTTTTAATTACTTCTTCGCGCATGGCTGTGACCATCGGGGTTGCGGTATAACCTGGTGCAACGACGTTCACGCAGATATTTGAACGTGCGCCTTCTTGCGCCAAAGCTTTGCTAAAGCCGATGATGCCTGCCTTAGTTGCAGAGTAGTTGGCTTGACCAAATTGACCTTTTAAACCGTTCACCGAACTAATGTTCACAATGCGACCAGACTTTTGTTCTAACATTTTGTTAAATACAGGCTGAGTCACGGTAAAAAGTGTTTTTAAGTTGGTTTCAATCACTTCAGACCACTGCGTATAGCTCATTTTTTTGAAAGTTGCATCGCGGGTAATACCAGCATTGTTGACCAACACATCTACACGACCTTCAGCATCAATTGCTTCTTGAATGGCTGCTGTAGCCGCTTCATGCTCATTTAAGTTGGTTAAAACAAAGCGCACATCACTTTCTGTAAAGCCTTCGTCTTTAAGCCATTGCTTTTCGCGATCTTCTTCTCTTGGTACAACCGTTGCAATAATTTTATAGCCTGCTGTAACCAGTTGACGGCAAATCTCACTGCCAATACCACCTAATGCACCCGTCACTAAAGCTACTTTTTGTTCAGACATATTCTTTTCCTAAGCAGAATAAGGTTATAAAAATTAAGGAGTTTTTCCTCTTTATTCTTGTTTAGAAATTAAGCGTTTTATATTTCAAAGAGGCTGCAGTTTGATGATGCTTTGAAGTCAAAAGTAAACAAATATTGGTAATAGATTATTTTCTTATCATGTGGATGCTTTTATAAATGGCTTAAATAGTCGTGAAGTCATTGATTCATCGTAGCGCGCAGCACAAACTTCTGAGAACTGGTGAAATGTGATTAATCCATGAATTTGAAGCGATGTGGCAGTTTAAAGACAGTGCGCGAGCATATTGTTTTTTCTTGAGATTTTGAGTGTGATTTTCAGCTAAATATTTGGATGACTGTAAAGCGCTAAATGCAAATGTGGGTGACCACAAATTTTTATCAATATGAATGGAAATAAAGTGAATTTAAGAAAATAAAAAGCGAAAAGAAAAATATAAGAAAGAAAAAGAGAATGGCTTAGACGATTGCATGCAGCAAAACTGCTACATGCAACAGATCGAAAAAAGAAAGTTAAATGCTGGTTGCCTTGCGCTGTGGGCGAGGGCTTAAACGACACAACAACTCATAGCCAATGGTACCATTGGCTGTGGCAACATCATCCACCAAACGGTGTTTGCCCCATAGTTCAACTTGTGTGCCTAATTCAACGTCTAAACCTGTGACATCAATGGCAATCATATCCATAGACACACGACCAAGCACAGGCGTTAATTTTGCACCAATCGCAACAAAATTTGGCTGAACAAATGTACGTGGATAACCATCGCCATAGCCAATTGAAACAATCGCAATTTGCATGGCTTGTTCTGCAGTAAAGGTTGAACCGTAGCCGACGTGTTCGCCTGCATCAATTTCATTTAGTGCGATCACTTCTGCGCTTAAAGTCATCACAGGCTTTAAGTCGAGTGTATGCACATTATGTGCGGCAAAAGGCGTTGCACCGTAAAGCATAATGCCTGGGCGTACATAATCAAAATGCAATTCGGGATAACGATAGATTGCAGCAGAGTTGCAGCAAGAAGCAAGAATAGGGCTGCAATTGTCTTTGACATGCAAAAATTGTGCGACTTGTTGATCATTCAAAGCATGGTCGCCATCGGCATTGGCAAAATGCATGGTCAACACACAGGTAAAACCTTCGGCTTTGAGCATGTGAATCACATCAATAATTTCAGGAATTTTAAAACCTAAACGATTCATGCCACTGTTGAGTTTGACCCAGACTTTTAAGCCTTGTGTGATGTAATCAGCTTTATGTTGTAGCAGCCAGTCGAGCTGTGCTTGATGATGCACCACACATTCTAATTTGTGTGCTAACACACTTTGCATTTCATCGGCAGAAAAAACACCTTCAATCAGGGTGATGGGCTGCGTATATCCCAATTCACGAATTTCTAAGGCTTCTTCAACGCAAGCGACACCAAAGGCATCGCTGTCTTTTAAGGCTGCTAAGCAGTCTTTTACACCATGTCCGTAAGCATTGGCCTTGACCATGCTAACAATTTTCGCTGTTGGGGCAAGTTGTTTGACACGGTTTAAATTATATTGCAGTGCCTGACTGTCAATATAAACTGTTGCTTGGCGCACCCTCGTTACTCCTTGGGAATGACAATTGGTAATTTGTGTTAGATACACTGTGGAGTGATAAATAAATACTAAAAATAGTTCTATTTAAAAATATTCACTATTGTAGACCTATCAACCTCAAATAGACATGAACATTTAAGTTTTTGATCATAAATTAACTTAAGATCGAAAAATCTATTAGGTTATTGATTGCAAATAATTTGTAAAAGTTTCAGACTTTATTTTTCATATAAAACTATACGTTCTAAAAGCTATTATGGTGTTAGATGCTCTCACTCAGGAAATTCTAAACTGTACGAGTTATGGCAAGATTCAGATGATTGTGGAGAGTGGGTTCGTAATTTAAATGAACTCAAAGAGAGATTAAACAATGCATTTTAAACTTGGATATGTTGAATAAATAATGAAAATATTTTGTTATCTGGGATGGAGTACTTTATTTTTTTGTCAGTCAGTTATGGCTTGTATGCCACATTCACCCAATGACGTATTTATTGCCCGTTACCAAGGTTCACTGGCAGTACAGGGGAGTTCAGACTTCATCTTTCAACTTAGTTCAGGTCAATTTATTTTTCGCTCAATACTAGATGAAGTTAAATATAAAAAGCCCACCCAATGGTACAGTGGATTTTCAGGTAAAAGTACAGCTAAAAACCAATTAATTATTGGTTTAGCTTATGCACCAGATGGTGCTAAACCCCAGCAATATCGAGTAATTTCATTTGCAGCATTAAACTGTAAGAATGACCAGTTTGTTTTATCTAAACCGATTGCCCCATTTTTAGCTTGGAATAAGCAGACCTCAAATTGTTCTACAGGCGATAGAGCAGAGGTTGGGATTTTAGATGGTTTTATAGACTATGATCAGACACATTATTTGGCGCAACTGCAACAAAAGTATCCGACATGCGAGCAACTAAATAAAGCATTTCCATCATTTGAAATGGAAAAAAATAGTCAAGATTATAATTTACTCTCAAGTTGGAAACTATGGTGGGCAAAGTTAATAAGTCAGATTAAAACATGGTTTTAATAAAAAGAGCAATGCAAGCATTACTCTTCATCATCATACTGAGCATAATACTCAGGAGATAAATTACTAAAACGGGTATATTGCCCTTCAAAAGCAAGACGTACCGTACCAATTGGGCCGTTACGCTGTTTACCAATAATAATTTCGGCAGTACCTGCTTCTTTAGATTCTTTATTGTAAACTTCGTCGCGGTAAATAAACATGATTAAATCCGCATCCTGCTCAATTGCACCAGATTCACGCAAGTCAGACATCACAGGGCGTTTATTAGGTCGGTTCTCTAATGAGCGGTTGAGCTGTGACAAAGCAATCACAGGGCAGTTCATCTCTTTGGCCAAGGCTTTTAAGCTACGTGAAATTTCTGAGATTTCGCCGACACGGTTATCGCCCATGCCTGGAACTTTCATTAACTGCAAGTAATCGACCATGATGCAGCCAATTTTACCGCCATGTTGTTTGGCAATGCGTCGTGCACGTGCACGTACTTCCGTAGGTGGTAGGGCAGATGAGTCATCAATATACAAATGCTTTTCTTGCAGTTGTAAAATCGTGCCTGTGACTTTTGACCATTCATCGCCACTGAGTTTACCTGAACGTAAGTTCCCTTGATGCACTTTGCCGTATGCAGAAATCAAACGCATTGCAATTGAGTCTGCAGGCATTTCCATAGAGTAGACAAGGGCCGGTAAGTCATTGTTAAACAAAACACTTTCAACCAAATTCATGGCAAAGGTGGTTTTACCCATAGATGGACGCGCAGCGACAATAATCAAGTCACCCGCTTGCATGCCCGAAGTTTTATTATCTAACTCCACAAAGCCTGTGGTTAAGCCTGTGATGTTACCTTCCATTTTAGAAAGTTCATCAAGTTTGTCGAATACATCGGCAACCACGCTCGAAATGGCTTTTGGGCCTTGTGCTTTGGCATTGTTATTATGTTGTTCGGCAATTTGGAAAATATTGGTTTCGGCCAAGTCTAAAATTTCACTTACGCTACGACCTTTGGTGTCATAGGCATTTTGTAAAATTTCAGAACTGACTTTAATCATGTTTCTGAGGGTCGAGAATTCTTTAATTTTCGTGGCATAGGTTTCTAGGTTATAAAAACTAGAAGGCGAGTCTGCCATGAGCTGCATTAAGTATTCTTCCCCGCCTGCAGCTTCAAGTAAATTTTGTTTAATCAGCCAGTCATTCACCAATACGGCATCATAAGGTGAGTTTTCTTTAGACAAAGAATCAATGGCGCGGAAAATATATTTGTGGCGTGTCGCGTAAAAATCAGATTCTTGTAGCACATCACCCACTTGTTCAAAAGATTCGGCCACAGTCATTAACGCAGCCAAAACAGCTTGTTCGATGGCTAAGTTATGCGGTGGGGTACGAAACTCTTTAAGCGGGCTGTTCTCATTTGGTTTTAGATCAGACTTTGCAGTATGTTGCTTTGCGCTAGCAGTCGCCTGTGACATATAAATCCCTGATTTTTAAAACAGTAAATGCTGAATAATGCACGGGGATAGAATTTGAAACTCATATTCTTTCCACTTCCCGATGATACGCCCTCTAGAAAAAAAAGCGAGTAGATTTTGGCGAAGGATAAGTCAAAGCGTGCAGGACGATTTAGGAAAATTGTACTAATCGTATATTCTAAAGACAAAAAAAGAGCATGCGATTAGGCATGCTCTTTTCTTTTGCAGCAAATTACTCAGATACGATAGTAACGAGAACTTCAGCAACAACATCATGGTGCAATTGGATTGCGATGTTGAATTCACCAGTGTGACGAAGCGCACCGTTTGGTAAACGAACTTCTGCACGGTCAACTTCAAGACCAGCATTCGTTAACGCGTCAGCGATGTCACGAGTACCGATAGAACCGAAAAGTTTACCTTCATCACCAGCTTTAGCAGTGATTACGATGTTAACTTCGTTCAATTGGTCAGCACGTGCTTGAGCAGCAGCTAAAATTTCAGCTTCTTGCTTCTCAAGTTCAGCACGACGAGCTTCAAATGCAGCAGTGTTTGCTTCAGTTGCAGCAACTGCTTTACCTTGAGGGATCAAGTAGTTACGGCCGTAACCAGCTTTAACTGAAACTTTATCGCCTAATTTACCAAGGTTCTTAATGCGTTGTAATAAGATAATATCCACAGCTCAACCTCACTTATGATTGTCAGTGTAAGGGATCAACGCTAAGTAGCGAGCTTGTTTAATAGCAAGCGCTAATTGACGTTGGTAACGAGCTTTAGTACCTGTAATACGGCTAGGAACAATCTTGCCATTTTCAGTGATGTACTGTTTTAGTGTATCGATATCTTTGTAGTCGATGTACGTAACGTTCTCAGCTGTAAAGCGGCAGAACTTGCGACGACGGTAAAAACGTGCCATTGATGTTCTCCTTAAGCTTCAGCAGAGTCTTGGTTAGCGTGTTGTGCTTCTTCACGTTGAGCTTTACGCGCACGTTTTTCTTCAGCACTCTTAGCCAATAATGACTCTTCAGTGATAGCGTTTTCACGACGGATGATCAAGCTACGAAGGATCGCGTCGTTATAACGGAACAATTCTTCTAACTCGTCAAGCGTAGTTTGACCACATTCAACGTTCATAAGAATGTAGTGCGCTTTGTGAATTTTGTTAATTGGGTAAGCCAATTGACGACGGCCCCAATCTTCTAAACGGTGAATTTGACCTTCAGCTTCTTTGATGTGAGTTAGGTAACGTTCTACCATACCCACAACTTGATCGCTTTGGTCTGGGTGTACCAAAAGTACGATTTCGTAGTGACGCATTGTCAGCTCCTTACGGTTTATGCAGCCCCTGACTAAATTGAGCCAGAAGCAAGGAGTCACAACCGAAGTTGTGTCGCAAAATTGCGAAGCGTGAATTTTAGAGCTTTTACCAAGTAAATACAAGGCTTGGTCTAAGAAAAGATCGGCTTGGGCAAAAAGGGAATGTAATATTTTGCATCTATGATTGGAATTTAAATTTTATACTTTGTATTTGTATGTCACTAACTTTTAGAGTGTTTAATTCGAAAATTATTAAGGACGAATAAATCAAAGACAGATAAATTGTTATTATTTAAATATTGAAGTGTGGAGAGGGTAGGCAGGCACTCCATTAAAAGATAGAGCTAAACTCTATCTTTTAAAAAAGTATGATTTGCGTGCTTGGTGCGGTTGCTGTAAAGCTAAAACATAAACTCACAACAGTAATTAAAATAACCGAAAATAGGAAAAAGCGTTTTGCCCATAATTGATCATTTTCTGCTTTGAAGCCAATGACGCCAATATAGAACCAATAAATACAAAGTGTATTCAAAATAACCAGATATAGCCAGTTTGCATAACCAAATACAAACAGTCCATTCATGGCAACGGTAAATAACACCACATAAATTAGTGATTCAATTTTCGTTCGTAAAATTGAACGAGCAACTGGCAAAATTGGAATCCCCGCATTTTTGTAATCATCAAAACGGTAAATTGCAATCGCCCAAGAGTGGGGCATTTGCCAAAGTGCATAACCTAAAAAGATAAGTAGTGCAGCTAAGTCAAATTGATTTGCAACAGCGGTATAACCAATGACAGGTGGGCTTGCGCCTGAAATACTGCCAATAATGGTTTGATGAATTGTTGTGCGTTTGGTCCATAGACTGTAAAAGCCGACATAAACCACGAAACCAATCAGTGCAAAAAGAAAAGCGTATGCGTTAACTCCAAACCATAAAATGCTAAAACCAATTATGCCCAATACCACTGAATAAATCAGCGCAATAGGAACAGAAACAGTTTTTTTCACTAAAGCACGGTTTTGTGTGCGTTGCATTTTTTGGTCGATGTCTTGGTCAATAATATTGTTGACCACACATCCTGAGGCGACAACAAGCGTTGTACCAAGCAGAGTAAGCAGTAGGAGAAGGAAATCTACAGAACCTTGGGCAGCTACAAAGTAGCCACCCAAAGTGGTAATAAAATTACCAAAGAGAATTCCTGGCTTTGTCAGGAATAAATACTTTTTCAGCATGACAACCAGTTTAGATCATCATGTTGTAGTGTAGGTAGTTCATGATCCATACAGAACCAACCAAAAGGATGGCAATGGTCAGAATGGTATACACGAATGCAATCACGTTCCAACGTTGCTCTGAAGAAGAATTCATATGCAAGAAATAAATTAATTGAATAAGAATCTGAGCAACTGCTGTAATCGAAATAACAGTAATCAAAATACCACGGCCAAAACCACCTGCCATAACCATACCAAAAGGAATAATGGTAAGGATAACAGAAAGGATAAAGCCAATCGTATATTGCTTAGTGTTACCGTGTGATGCACCAGCAGAGTTGTGATCGTGACTCATTAGAGAACTCCCATCAAGTAAACTACGCTGAATACACAGATCCAAACGATGTCAAGGAAGTGCCAGAACAAGCTTAGGCAAGCTAAACGACGCATGTTCGGAATAGTCAAACCATATTTCTTGATTTGAACCATTAACACGATCATCCAAACTAAACCTGAAGTTACGTGAATACCGTGCGTACCAACCAAAGTAAAGAACGCAGATAAGAACGCACTCGTACTTGGACCATGTCCAGCGTGAACTAAATGGTTGAACTCATAAAGTTCCATACCAATAAAGATCGCACCGAAAACCCAAGTCACGCCTAACCAAGTTAGAACTTTAGCAACATCTTTCTTGTAAGCAGCTAAAACGGCAAAACCGAAAGTTACAGAAGAAATCAACAGGGCAAAAGTTTCTGTTAAAACGAAGCCTAATGACTCGCCAAACAAATCTTTAGCTGTTGGAGTGCCTACTGGAACGTGGCTACTTAATACAGCGAACGCGATGAAAAGTGTACCAAAAATTACAAGGTCACTCATCAAGTAGGTCCAGAAACCAAAGACGGTGATGTCTGTATCATCGTGGTGATGATCATCGTGTCCGTGGTTGTCGTGATGAAGTACTTCAGCCATGTCTTAGTCCTTCTTCAAGTGTTTTTCAAGGATCGCATAGCGTTCGTTTTCAATACGCTCAACTTCAGCAGCAGGAACATAGTAGTCCACTTTCTTCGTGAAAGAACTCACGATGAAGCTGATGATTGCCGCAATGAACGTAACGATTGCTAGCCACCAAATATGCCAGATTAATGCGAAGCCCATAGTTGTAATAAACATTGCAATTATGAAGCCAGCTGCACGGTTAGTTGGCATATGGACATCTTCATACTTCGTTGGACGAGCGTATGCAACACCATTTTCTTTGTCAGTCCAGAAAGTATCAATACCATTGATCTTTGGAAGGTGAGCAAAGTTATAGAACGGTGCTGGAGAAGAAGTAGCCCACTCAAGCGTACGGCCATCCCATGGATCTCCAGTAAGGTCTAAGCGTTGGTTGCGTTGTAGGAAGCCAACCACAATCTGCATAACGAAGCAGAATAGACCAATAGCAATTAACACAGAACCGAAGAACGCAATTGCCAAGTATGGATCCCATTCTGGGTTGTCATATGTATTCAAACGACGAGTCATACCCATGAAACCAAGGATATAAAGTGGCATGAATGCAAAGTAGAAACCGAAGAACCAGAACCAGAATGCTGCTTTACCCCAAGTTTCATTGAGTCTCCAACCAAACATTTTTGGCCAGTAGTAAATGATACCTGCGAACATCGCGAATACTACACCACCAATAATTACGTTATGGAAGTGAGCAATTAGGAATAAAGAGTTGTGTACAAGGAAGTCCGCTGGTGGAACTGCCATTAATACACCTGTTAAACCACCGATACCAAAAGTCACAAGGAAGCCAAGTGTCCAAAGCATTGGGGTAGTGTAGGTAATACGACCCTTGTACATGGTGAATAACCAAGAGAAGATTTTCACACCAGTAGGAATCGCAATAATCATGGTCATGATACCGAAGAACGCGTTAACGTTGGCACCTGCACCCATGGTAAAGAAGTGGTGAACCCATACAACAAGTGATAACACACCAATTGCAACAGTTGCGTACACCATTGATTTGTAACCGAACAATGTTTTGCGAGCAAAAGTCGCAGTTACTTCTGAGTAAATACCAAATGCTGGTAATACTAAGATATAAACTTCTGGGTGACCCCATGTCCAAATCAAGTTTACATACAACATTGGGCTACCACCCATGTCGTTCGTAAAGAAGTGGAAACCGAAGTAACGGTCAAGCGTTAACATTGCAATTGTCGCAGTTAAAACTGGGAATGTTGCAATGATAAGTACCGCAGTAACTAATGTTGTCCAAGTGAAAACAGGCATGTCCATAAGTTTCATGCCAGGCGCACGCATTTTGATGATGGTAACGAAGAAGTTAACACCAGTAAGAAGCGTACCTAGACCAGAAACCTGAAGTGCCCAAATATAGTAGTCAACACCAACACCTGGAGAATATTCGATACCAGATAGAGGAGGATAAGCCATCCAACCTGTAGCAGCGAATTCACCTAATGCAAGTGAAACCATCATTAAACCTGCAGCACCAGCGAATAACCAGAAGCTTAAAGAGTTTAATAACGGGAAGGCTACGTCACGAGCACCAATCTGTAATGGTACAGAGATGTTCATTAAGCCAACAACAAGACCCATTGCCACGAAGAAGATCATGATCACACCGTGTGCGGTGAAAATCTGGTCATAGTGTTCTGGGTGTAAATAGCCTTCACCACCACCTTTCGCAAGGAACTGTTGAAGACGCATCATGATCGCATCTGCGAAGCCACGAAGTAACATGACTACAGATACAAAGATATACATGATACCAATTTTTTTATGGTCTACAGATGTGAACCATTCGTTCCACAAGTAGCCCCATTTTTTGAAGTAGGTAATACCAGCAATCGCTGCAAGACCACCTAAGATCATCGCTGCAACAGTTACCAATACGATTGGATCGTAAGGAATTGCATCTGGACCTAACTTACCTAATAAGCTCATGTCTTATTCCCCTTGAGAAGCAGTCGCATGTTCAAATGCTACATGAGTTTCAGAAGCAGGCGCTTCACCAGCCACTACAGGAGCTGAATGGTCAGCACCATGGTAGTTACTCATATAGTTATTGATCACTGATTCAAACAAGCCTTGCTCAACAGAAGAGTAATAAGTCACAGGATGTGGCTGAGTCTTATATGGACCTTCTTTTAAAGCCGTTGCAGCAAGTTTTTTCTCTAATTCAGTTTTGGCGTTACGAACCATTGCATCAATTTGTTTCTGTGAACGGTTACCGTCACGTAAAGAAGCAAATTCAGCTTGATCTAAAACTGTTTTTTGAACAGCTTGAGGATTGATAGTCGTACCTTGACCTGCTTTAACAGCTGTTACCCATTGCTCAAAATCAGCTTGAGTTACAGAGTGAGCTTTAAAGCGCATTTGCGAGAAACCATAACCTGAGTAGTTAGATGAGAAACCACGGAATTCGCCCGTGTTGTCTGCTAAAACGTTCAAGTGAGTTTGCATACCCGCCATTGCATAAATCTGACCAGATAATGCAGGGATAAAGAACGAGTTCATTGTGAAGTTAGATGTTAAACGTAAGCTTACAGGCGTTTGCTCTGGGAAGCGTAATTCGTTAACAGTAGCAATGTTCTGTTCTGGGTAGATGAAGATCCATTTAAATTGTTCAGCAATAACTTGAACAGTTAAAGGAGCTTTTTCGGATTCTAGCGGACGGTAAGGGTCGTACTTGTGGGAACCCCACCAAGTTAACCAAGCTAAAATACAAATAATAATAACAGGTATACCCCATACTACAATTTCAATTGCAGTAGAGTGTGACCATGTTGGTTGATAGTCTGCGTCTTTATTCGATGCGCGATATTTCCAACCGAACCACAATGCCATAATTGCAGATGGAATAACCACCAATAGCATTAGGTAAATCGCAGTCATCATCAGGTTACTTTGACCTGCTGCAACTGGACCTTTTGAGTTCAGAAGTACTAAATCACCGCCACACCCAGTTAAGAGTGCAGCCATCGTAGATAAAGACAATACAGCTAAAATCGTTTGTCTCATTTTACAACCTCGGTGAAGAGTCCCATTCCCTAATTTAATATGGGATAGCGATTAAAGTGTCGCATGATTAAAAAGACATCAAAATAGATGAAAAAGTCTTCTTAATCATCGGACACCGCTACGTTGTAGGGCATTATGCCTGATATCGACAAACTAAGCTACACATAAAGCGGCTTTAAGTGGAGGGAATAAAAACCAATTTTTATACTCGGAATTATTTGTACTAATTTTAATTTATTTATATTTATCAATATTATAAGAAAAAAGGGATGATCAATCATCCCTGAATAAATAAAATCAAATTATTGCTTTACGACTTTGGTTTTGGCGAGTTTATCGTGTAACGCTTGTCGTTTTGCACCAAATGCAAAGCCGTAATCTAAAATTGTGATAAAGGGCATAAACATCATATTCAAAATAATGAAAATGATAGAGCGAATAGTAAACACACGCATTAGGCTGACTTTTTCATCGGTTTCAGCATCGACAATTTTAATTTTGGTCAGACGTTTGCCAATACTTTGTCCAGTTTTAGCCAATAGGAAGGCTTGTATGCCCAGCATAATCAATAAATAAATTGCCACGGCTTGCCAAGCTTGCATTGGAATGAGCTGAAAGAGTTCAGTTTGCAATTGCATGGCTTGATCAGATGTTGTAGCGGCCTGCATTTTTTGTTGCAAACCAGACAATTGTTCAAACTGGTCAGCATTTAAGAAAAAAGAGGGAAGTGCCGCTGCAGGTAACCACAGCAACATGTCTATAATTTTGGCTAAAGCACGTTGGTTAATGCTCGCCAATTCATTTTTCGTTGCCTGTGTTCTGGAGTTTGACGATGCTAAGCTTGGTCGTGATGTGTTTGTAGCCGTGTAATCTGTATTTTGAAAAGGTGAATGTTCAGGGGCAGGTGGTGTGCTGACGTAGCCTTGTGGTTCATATACAAGTTTACCTTGGGTGAGTTCACCTAAAGCTTTCCATTCGCTCATGCCTTGGTGCCAAGCCAAATCTGTCAGCAACACTTGTTGGCTGGCGAGCATTTGGTTGAGCTGCTCTAAGGTGTATGGCCCAGCTTGTTGATTATTTCGTGCCAAGTAAATTTGCATAAATATAAAATCTCAAAAAATGAATTTGAAAAAAAACCCACGCAGGTGCATGGGTTTTCTTTTAACACGTTTTACTACGCTTGTTGAGCTTTTTCTTCAGAAAGGAAGAACCAAGTGTCTAAAACTGAGTCTGGGTTTAAAGATACAGATTCAATACCTTGTTCCATTAACCAACGTGCAAGGTCAGGGTGATCTGAAGGGCCTTGACCACAGATACCGACATATTTACCTGCTTTACGGCATGCGTGAATTGCCATAGAAAGTAATGCTTTCACTGCAGGGTCACGTTCATCGAACAGGTGAGAAACAATGCCTGAGTCACGGTCTAAACCAAGTGTTAACTGAGTTAAGTCATTTGAGCCGATAGAGAAACCATCGAAATGCTCAAGGAATTGTTCAGCCAACAATGCGTTGGTTGGTAATTCACACATCATGATCACTTTCAGACCATTTTCACCACGTTTTAAACCATTCAGCGCAAGCAATTCGATCACACGTTTTGCTTCAGCAACGGTACGTACAAATGGAATCATAATTTGTACGTTGGTTAAGCCCATTTCGTCACGTACTTTTTTCAAGGCACGACATTCAAGCTCGAAGCAGTCACGGAAATTGTCAGACACATAACGACTTGCACCACGGAAGCCCAACATTGGGTTTTCTTCTTCTGGCTCATATAACTTACCACCAATTAAGTTTGCGTATTCGTTTGATTTGAAGTCAGACATACGCACAATCACTGGTTTGTCAGCGAATGCAGCAGCAAGGGTAGAAATACCTTCAACCAATTTTTCTACATAGAATTCGATTGGCGATGAATAGCCCGCAGTACGCGCCATAACTGCTGCACGTGTTTCGCGTGGTAAGCTGTCAATATTAAGCAATGCTTTAGGATGCACACCAATCATACGGTTGATGATGAATTCTAAACGTGCAAGACCAATCCCTTCGTTTGGAATTTGAGCAAAGTCAAATGCGCGGTCTGGGTTACCAACGTTCATCATGATTTTGAACGGAAGTTTAGGCATAGATTCGATTGAGTTCTTTTGAACTTCAAAATCTAAAGCACCTTCATAAATGAAACCTGTGTCGCCTTCGGCGCAAGAAACTGTAACTTCCTGACCATCAGTCAAAACTTCAGTTGCATTACCACAACCTACAATTGCAGGTACGCCTAATTCACGGGCAATAATTGCAGCGTGACAAGTACGACCACCGCGGTTAGTGACAATTGCAGCAGCACGTTTCATCACTGGTTCCCAGTCTGGATCAGTCATGTCTGAAACAAGAACGTCACCTTCCTGAACTTTGTCCATTTCTTTAATAGACGTTACAACGCGGACTCTACCAGAACCGATACGCTGACCAATTGAACGACCTTCACAAATGACCGTACCTTTTTGTTTCAATAGGTAGCGTTCCATAGTACCGACGTTTTCACGGCTTTTTACAGTTTCAGGACGTGCTTGAACGATGTAGATTTGACCGTCATCACCATCTTTTGCCCATTCAATATCCATAGGCGCTTGATAATGTTCTTCAATAATTAACGCTTGTTTCGCTAATTCTTGTAGTTCGTGATCATTTAAAGAGAACTGTTGGCGATCTTGTTTTTCAACATCGACCACAACTACAGATTTACCAGCCGCGCCTTCTTCACCATAAATCATTTTTTGGTGTTTAGAGCCAAGGTTACGACGTAAAACTGAGTGTTTGCCTGCTTTTAATAAAGGCTTAGAAATATAGAATTCATCTGGGTTAACTGCACCCTGAACCACCATTTCACCCAAACCATAAGAAGCAGTAATGAATACAGCATCACGGAAACCAGATTCTGTATCTAGGGTAAACATTACACCAGCAGCGCCAGTTTCTGAACGTACCATACGTTGTACGCCTGCAGACAAAGCAACGACATCGTGGTCAAAGTTTTGGTGTACACGGTAAGAAATCGCGCGGTCGTTGTACAAAGATGCAAAAACTTCTTTAATGGCAATTAATACGTTGTCAATGCCACGGATGTTTAGGAATGTTTCTTGCTGACCTGCGAAAGATGCGTCTGGTAGATCTTCTGCAGTTGCAGATGAACGAACGGCAACCGCGATGTTTGGGTTGCCGTTAGAGAGTGCTTCAAAAGCAACTCGGATTTCTTGTTCTAGTGATGCAGTAAGCGGAGTGTCGACAATCCATTGACGAATTTTTGCACCAGTTTCAGCAAGCGCATTCACGTCATCTACATTGAGTGTTTTTAGCTCTGCTTGAATTTTAGCGTTTAGGCCACTTTGCTCGAGAAATTCACGATAAGCAGCAGCTGTTGTTGCAAAGCCACCTGGTACCGATACACCAGCATTAGATAAGTGGCTGATCATTTCGCCCAAAGATGAGTTTTTCCCACCCACGAGCTCAACATCGTGTTTCCCTAATTTTTCCAGACCAATTACGCGCGCTTCCAAAGTTGTTACTCCACTTTTGCAGTATTAATCACTATCTTGTCATGAAATTATAATAAATCTACTTAGCAATTTGGTTTTACTAAGCGACAGTCATGTAAGATCGGTTTACTATAAAGATTATATAGCACTAAGACAAATGTTTAAGGAGAATTTTAATGTCAGATGGTAAACAAATTAAGCGGAGTGTTTTTTTTATTTCCGATGGAACTGCAATTACGGCTGAAACCCTTGGACATTCACTCTTAGCGCAATTTCCAAATGTGGACTTTGATATTCATATTCATCCTTATATTACGTCTGAAGAAGCGGCTATGAATGTGGTGGCAGAGATTAATGCCCGAGCACAAATTGATGGTCAATTACCTTTGGTGTTTGATACCTTGGTTGACCAATATGTGCGTGACATTATCAACACTGCCAAAGCAATTAATTTAGATGTATTTGAAGGCTTAATTAGTAAGCTTTCTGAAGAGTTAGGAACACCACCAACCACTTTGGTCGGGCAGACGCATGCCGTAACAGATTCTGAATCTTACAAGGCACGTATTGATGCGGTGCATTTTGCCTTAGATAACGATGATGGCGCACGTACACGCCATTACGACAAGGCCGATCTGATTCTGATTGGGGTGTCGCGTTCGGGTAAAACGCCAACTTCCATCTACCTTTCTTTACAGTTCGGGATTCGTGTGGCGAACTATCCATTGACTGAAGAAGACCTCGATGACAACCGTTTGCCAGCCGTATTAAAGCCGCATAAACATAAGTTATTTGGCTTGATGATTGATGCTGAACGCCTTGTGGCAATTCGTACTGAACGTAAAGCCAATAGCCGTTATGCAAGTTTTAATCAATGCCAAATGGAATTGCGTGCGATTGAAGGTATTTATATTTCAGAAGGGATTAAATATTTAAATGTTTCAGAAATGTCGATTGAAGAAATTTCAACACGTGTTTTACAAATGACAGGTTTAAAACGTCGTATTGGTTAATGAAACTATATGTATTAAAAGAGCCAAAATTTTATTTTGGCTCTTTTTTATTGGATTTAAATAGAATAAAAATCAAGCTACTATTTATTTAAATGATAATGCTTTTAGTGTGACTTAAAATGTAGTGATAATGGTATCAATTGGATGTTCTTGTCCATCAATACTATGCACGCTATGTGCACAGACTTTGACAATTGGCCAAGTAATCAAATGGCAATTTTCGCGTTGTAAAGCTGAATAATAATGATCAGATTTAAAATAGCGTTGATGTGTATCTGCAATGTTTGGTGTGAGTTGACGTTTAAGCCACGTGTCTTTGACTTGAGCATCTAAAAAGCGTAAAGCCAAAATATTTTTGACGCGGTTATTAAACAAACGTCGATTTTTAAATACCAAAGGATGGCTAATTAGGCGATGGATGCCACGTTCTGTACTTGGCAGGACAAAATGCGGTGCAATTTGAAAGACTTGAACAGATGTTGCTTGCTGACAAATTCTATCGAGTTGTGCCACGCTGTCCTGATTTGCACCAATAACTGCAACGCGTAAACCTGTGAAGTCATGCTGTTTGATTTCAGTTGCAGGAATGCATTCGCCTTGGAATTCTTGAAAATCTGCCAAGCAGTTTTGAAAAGCGTGTCTATGTACGTCGTGTTTAGGACTGACCATGCTGAATCTCTTGATATATTCATTTTATAAATTAGAACATTTACTCTATTTTGTTGGGACAGTACTGTTTGGTAAAGTCTTTTGTGCAGGCGAGCCAGTCATTCCTAAAGATTGAAAATTAATTCAACTGAGATTACTGAGATTTAAGCGAAAGAGAACAAGAAAACGGATTTAAGTTATTTATTTTAAATGTTTTTAATTGATGAAACCTTGTAGCTCAATAGAACTACAAGGTCGGAGCTAATTAAGTATCTAACTTCATTTGCATGAGCAAATCAAAGTTATGTAAGCGTTTTTCTGTGTCATAGATGTCACAGGTAAAAATAAACTCATCGACATCATACTTCGCCAATAAGTTTTCCAATCCTGCTTTGACAGTCGCCTTTGAGCCAATTTGCGCCATGGCATAAAAACTATCAACTGACATTTTTTCTGCAGGTGACCATAAGCCATCCATACTTTCGACTGGAGCTTTGAGTTTTAGGCTTTGTCCACGCATTAAACCTAAAACACGCTGATAGGCACTAGTCGCCAAAAATTCTGCTTCTTGGTCGGTATCTGCAACCACTGTTGGCACACCCATAGACACATAAGGCCGCTCTAAATATTCTGAAGGCTCAAAATTGTCACGATATAACTGAATGGCTTGAGCAAGCATACGCGGGGCGAAGTGTGAGGCAAATGAGTAGGGTAGTCCTAATTTTGCAGCAAGTTGTGCGCTAAATAAACTTGAACCAAGCAACCATACAGGAACGTGTGTCCCTTGTCCTGGCGTAGCAACAATACGTTGTTGTGGTTCTGCATCTTTAAAATAATGCAAAATTTCTAAAACATCTTGCGGAAATTGATCTTCAGTTTCCTGTCGCCCACGACGCAGCGCACGCATGGTCACTTGATCTGTACCTGGTGCGCGACCTAAACCGAGTTCAATACGGTTAGGATATAAAGTCGCTAAAGTTCCAAACTGTTCAGCGACCACTAACGGTGCGTGGTTGGGGAGCATAATACCGCCAGAACCGAGTTTAATTTTTTGCGTATTTGCTAATAAATAACCCAAAAGAACTGCGGTTGCTGAGCTGGCAATGCCATCCATATTATGATGTTCCGCCAACCACAAACGGTCATAGCCGAGTTGTTCTGCGTGTCGTGCTAATTCAAGTGCATGATGCAGTGAAAACTGTACTGATTGATCATCACGTACAGGTGCGAGTTCAAGAATGGCAAATTTTGTGTCTTGCAGGGAACGCATCATTTATTCCAGCTTGATTAAAGAGAGTTTTATCATACGATGCTGCACTGATTTTGTATATCGAAAAATTTCGATATATGGGTGGGGTATGGGATATTGCCACTTAATAACGCATGACATTCATCAAAAAAGCATGCTTCATAAAAATATTTATCCAAAAAAGTTACCAGTAAATAAAAAGCACCCGAAGGTGCTGAAGATGTTAGAAGTATCGTGAGAAATTAACGACGTTTACCATTTTTATAGTGACCTAAATGTAAGCCATTGTCTTTGCGGTAACGGTCATTATAACGGTAGTCATTGTAGCGATAGCCACGGCTATCATAGCGGCGGTCATAACGATCAGCGTAGTGTTTGTTGTCATAGCGGTCATCTCGACGGTCTTCGCTAACTTTTTGACCTAATACTGCACCACCTGCAGAACCGAGTCCTGCACCGACATAGCCACCATTGTTGCCTGCCATATTGCGACCAACGCTATATCCACCTGCACCGCCCAAGGCAGCACCAATCATGGCACCGTTACGGTCACGTTTATTGGCAGAAGCTGCAGCACCGCCCGCACCACCAATGGCTGAACCAATCATCGCGCCTGTTTGTCCACCCATTTGTTGACCAATTGCTGCTCCGACAGCACCACCCAAGGCAGAACTTACGGCAACACGTGTATCGTTCGCATGCGCAGTGCTCATAAGCAAGGCAGAACTTGCGATAACGCTACCCAATAAAATACGATTAAGTTTCATGCGGATGCTCCAAATATTGATTAATATGTTTTGTAATGAAGATATAGAAACAGATGGCAAAGATCGTGAAGGGCAATGAGGTAAATCTGCAAAGTTTAGTAAAGACTTTGTAATTGCACTGCTAAATTTCTTCATATTGACTGTGGTCATTTTTGAATTGATATATAAAAAACGAATCCTATAAAAAAGCATCAAACCTGTGTTGATGCTTTTTTACCGATCTATATCATGCTTTATCTATTCTTTAGGATTAACGACGGTTGCGTTTTTTCTTCCATTTACGTTCTTGATAGCGGTCATATTCTTTATCTTTTGAGATTTTATTGCCGAGTGCTGCACCACCTGCTGCACCTAAAGCTGAACCAATATAACCCCCATTGGTGCCGCCCATATTTTTACCTACGGTATAGCCAGCACCGCCACCCAAAGCACCACCAATTGCAGATTCAGTACGATGACGTTTATCACTCGCCACGGCTGCACCACCAGCACCGCCTAAGGCAGCGCCTAGTGTTGCACCCGTAGTACCACCCATATTTTTACCAATAGCTGTACCTGCAACACTGCCTAAAGCACTGGCTGCGGCAACGCGCGTAGTATTGTCTGCATAAACGTTGGCAGTGAGCATTGAAGCTGTGGCTAAAGCTGCTGTCATTAACATTGCATTAAGTTTCATGTTGAACTCCATGTCCCTTACAGGACTTATTTATGATCAATTTTGATGGGCTCAATTTAACAAAGCGCCGCTTTTAAAATGTGGAGAGTGCAGACGAGATTGGTGTGCTTTGGTGTGGGCTTTGTATGAGTTTGATTAAAATTGCTAAAAAAATGTCCAAATGCGGATGCTAATTGCGGTACTTGGTGAGTTGTACATTCACCGCAATGCACAGCATCATCACACAGAAATACTGCTAGAACATCTGCAGATAGGCATTTCAAACATCGTACAGACGTAATAATGATGTTATTTGGGTGGTAGAATCGGTAAACTATGCGCAATTTTTTATTTCGCTGTGCTGCGTGTTGCATGTAACAGCCTTTGCATTGAGATTTTTTAAACAATGAAAGAATCGTTACGTTTACGATTAGATCAGCTTTCTGACCGCCATGAAGAATTGACTGCTTTGTTGGCAGATGTTGAAGTGATTTCAGATAACAAGCGTTTTCGTCAATTATCACGTGAACACAGTGATTTAGACGAAATTACGGCAGTGTGGTCACAATACACACAAGCCGAAGCCGATATTGAAACAGCCGAAGCAATGTTGTCTGATCCTGACTTTAAGGAAATGGCGCAAGAAGAAATTAAAGACAATAAAGCGCTGATTCAGCAACTTGAAGCTGACTTAAATATTTTAATGATTCCAAAAGACCCGAATGATGCCAACTCGGCTTATTTGGAGATTCGCGCAGGGACAGGTGGCGATGAAGCCGCGATTTTCTCGGGTGACTTATTCCGCATGTATAGCAAATATGCCGAAAGTCAGGGCTGGAGAATCGAAATTTTATCTGAAAATGAAGGTGAACACGGCGGATATAAAGAAGTCATTTGCTTGGTGAATGGCGAAGGCGTGTATGGCCGTTTGAAGTTTGAAAGTGGTGCGCATCGTGTGCAACGTGTTCCTGCGACTGAATCGCAAGGTCGTGTGCATACATCAGCGTGTACTGTGGCAATTTTACCTGAAGTAGATGTAGACACCACGGTAGATATTAACCCTGCCGATTTGCGTATCGATACCTATCGTGCTTCGGGTGCGGGTGGTCAGCACGTTAACAAAACCGACTCTGCAGTGCGTATAACCCACATTCCGACGGGTACTGTGGTGGAATGTCAGGAAGAGCGTTCACAGCATAAAAACAAAGCGAAAGCGATGGCGTTGTTGGCATCACGTTTGGAAAATGCCAAACGTGCTGCAGCAGATGCAGCAACTTCAGAAATGCGTCGTGATTTGGTGGGTTCGGGTGACCGTTCTGAGCGTATTCGTACCTATAACTATCCGCAAGGACGTATGACAGATCATCGTATTAACCTGACTTTATATAAGTTGGATGCGGTGATGGAAGGTGATTTAACTGAACTACTAGATAGTCTGCATCGTGAATATCAGGCAGATCAGTTGGCGATGCTTGCTCAGCAAAACGGTGGTTAATGAATATTGCACAAGCCTTGGCGCTACGTGGTGAAGTCGATAGCTATGAGCGTCAAGAAAATATTTGGTTGTTAGAGCATTTTTTAGGACTCAGTGCGCTTGAATTAAAATATCGTGCAGATCAGGAATTGAGTGCCGCGCAAGAGCAGATGTATGTGCAGGCTTTGGCACGTATAGCAGCAGGCGAGCCTTTGGCGTATATCACAGGTTCACAGCCATTTTGGACACTGGATTTAAAAGTCACGCACGATACTTTGGTGCCACGTCCTGATACCGAGGTTTTGGTCGAAACTGTGTTGGCTTTGTCATTACAACGTGATGCTGTAATTGTCGATTTAGGCACAGGTACAGGGGCGATTGCTTTGGCTTTAGCATCAGAACGTCCAGATTGGCAGGTAACCGCAACCGATATTTACCTGCCAACGCTTGCAGTTGCTCAAGAAAATGCAAGCAAGCATGCTTTAAATCAGGTGCAATTTGCCTGTGGTGCATGGTTTGAGGCATTGGGTTCAGCAGCCGAGCCACGTTTTGATTTAATTGTATCTAATCCGCCGTATATAGATGCTAATGATGCACACATGTCTGCTTTGGCAGCAGAGCCTGAACGTGCATTGGTGGCAGCAGATCAGGGTTTGGCAGATATTCTGCAGATTATTTCGCAGGGTAAGCACTGGCTGAAAGCAAATGGATGGATTGCACTAGAGCATGGCTATGACCAAGCTTTAGCAGTGCAAGCGATTTTTGCAGAACACGGTTTTTCTGACATTCGTACAGTCAAAGATTATGCAGGCAATGATCGGGTGACTTTAGCACAATGGCTTGCTGGCTGATGTGTTATATCAGTTAAAAATCTTGTGAGATCTATTTATCAGCTTGCAAACATAGACGAATGATTAGCAAAGTTTAAGTGCAAGACCAATTTATGAGCCTCAACTCAACTGATGTCAGCTTAGGTTGCCTTTCACTGCCAAAATTGCAGGTGGCAGTTCTTCGCCAAGTGAACTCAGCATTTCCCGTTCAATTAATCGCACCATGGAGTTGAGCGGTAAATCATTGTCTTGCAGGCCAAAAGGTTCTTCAAGTTGTTCGCTGAGAGCATCTAAACCTAAGAATAAATAGGCAATTAAACCCACCAAAATTGGTGTCCAGATTCCTAAACTTGCTTCTAAACTAAAAGGCAGAATAAAGCAGAAGCAATACACAGTGCGGTGCAACAAGACTGAATAAGAAAAAGGCAAGGGTGTGCTGAGAATTCGATCGCAACCTGCTTGCACATTACCCAATTCAACAATATGTTGATTCAAGCCTTGATAAATAATATCGGAAATTTCACCTGTTTTCAGTGCGCTGACTAACTCTTTTTGAATGCTTTCTAAAATAAACTGTGCGGCATTAATATGCGGAAATAATGCTTCATAATCTGCAGATGTGAGGTTGACTTTGTTTTGATAAAAATCGATAGGTTGGTTTTGATTGCGTAAACGGTTACGCAATAAATTACTAAACAACATGACCCGATACATCAAGACCCGACGCTGTTGATCTGGCAGTACGTATGAGTCACGTGAAATATGCCGTGATGTTGCAATTAACGTCCCCCACAATTTTCGACCTTCCCACCAACGTTCATAACTGGCGTTATTTCTAAAACTGAGGAAAATAGACAAAATAATACCGAAAATGGTAAAGCCAATGGCTGGTACGCTCGGCACTTGAAAAAAGTGGTGAGAAGATAAGTACACCAAAACCGTAGAAAGGAAGACCACAATTGCAAGCGCAGGTAAGACCGTAGGTAAAATTGTCCCATACCATGCAAACAGTAGGGTAAAACTGTTGTTTTTATTGCGAATAATCATCTTGATGCATCCTTGAAGCTGTCTTTAGTGTTTCATAGACAAACAACGCTTGGCAAGATGATAGCTAGCTTTTGATTTAAAAAAGCAGCAAGCGGCTTAAAGTCAATTTTTCTTATTTATTATTGCAACAGCCAATAAAAAAGTGATGCCATGAAGACATCACTTTTTAAATACTTTCAGCAACTGAATGCTCAAAGTTTTAGCTTACATCGGGTAATCTTGCAAACAGTCTGGAATTTCAACTTGTGCCAAACTGTCTGTTTCTAAAGCTAAATATAGTGCAACAATTTTAGCGGTATCGCACAGGTGTTCATCTTTGAGTGCTAAACCTGCTTGTAAAGATTGTAAATCTTCTTGGCAAATATCTAGGGCTTGCGCTGCTTCAAGTGCATCTTCACGTTTGAAAAACGCAGACATGACATTGCGTAACTGTTCTTCTGAGGTATTTAGAATACTTTGATTGAGTAATTCATCTAATTGTTCAGAAGCTTGGTTGAGGGAGTGAGAGAAATTTTGAACTAGATTGTGTTCAAGTACATCCATCATCTTAAGCATGGGGAAACCTCCAAAGATGCTCGTACATTTAATATTACAGGGGGAGTATGACAGCCGAATTGCATAAAATTTATGCTTTAAATTGATTGAAAAGTAAACTAAATTTAATACTTTGACAATGCTGTGCCGATGAACGTCCAGTTCACTGCTCAACCTTGAAATCACAGCGATGAGTTTTCTTTTATAATTAAGTTGTTTGTAAAATACACAAAATAGTGGCTGAGTAGTAGGTGATAAGTCACGCAATTATGAGCTTTCAATTATGAGCTTTCGGTATATTGTCGATATGCACCAGGATTGACCCCAGTCCATTTTTTAAAGGCACGATGAAAAGCGCTAGGATCATGGAAATTTAATTGATCGCTAATTTCCTGAAGTGATTGTTGGGTTTTGCTCAACAATTCAATTGCCGTATCTCGACGGATTTCATTTTTTAATTGCTGATAGCTGGTGCCTTCCTGCTTTAAACGCCGTTGGAACGTCGCTTCAGACATATTGAAATGTTGGGTTAATTCGTTCAGTTCTAACCACTCACTCGGCGGCAATCGCATTAATTGTTTACGGATTTTATGACTCAGCGCATGTGGGTTTTTATAACGCACCAAAAGGTTAAAAGGTGTTTGTTTTAAAAAGCGTTTCCAACTTTTTTTATCCTGCTTGATTTTTAAATCAAGATGTTTTGCCTCAAAATAAATCTTATGCGCTGTACACGCATATTCAATTTCATCACAGAAACGGACACGATAATCAGCATCATCCTGCGGGGCAGCACATTTGAGTTGCATGTTTAAAATAGCGATACGTTGTCCTGTCAGCCAGCACATCAAGCCATGAATCAGCATTAAATAAGTGGCATAACTAAACATCGGTTTCACTTGATCTTTATCGTGAATGGTTAAGATTGCATATTCACCATCTACGTTTAATTCACCTGAAAAATCATCCAGTATTAAATTAAAGAAATTTAAAATGTCCTGTAATGCGGCCTTTAAATGCTCTGCTTGGTACACCCATTTAGACAAGAGTTGATAACTGCCACGACGCATAGCATGGCTGTCCATGCCAAAAAATTCATCGTTCATGGCATCTGCCAGTGCAATCCACAATTGACCATATTGCAGAATTGACACCCTCGCTTTGTTGGAATGTAACAGCTCTGCAGGAATACCCGCCGTCTGCAAAATCGCATGCGTATCCATACCGCGTTGCTGTGCAGTATGCAAAGCTTCATGGACTAAAGCAATTGAAATTGTACCTTTGCTGTAAGTGAGCTGAGTTGCATTCATGGGATGGCGTGGTATTCCATTTACAAGTTGAGTGTTCAAATACATCATAGTCGATGCAGGGTTTGGAAATTGTACTCTAGCTTGAGTGTGATTAATCTGTTTCTTAAGTTGTATCAACCTGAAAATTTATAAGGAAAATAAAATGAAAATTCAAGGAAAAGTCTGTGTGGTCACGGGTGGTGCATCGGGTTTAGGCGCTGCGACTGCACAACATTTAGTTGCGCAAGGTGCAAAAGTTATTTTGGTTGATATGAATCAAGAACTTGGGCAGCAGCTTCAACAGCAATTGGGCGAAAATGCAGACTTCGTAGCTGTAGACGTGACCGATGAAAACCAAGTACAGCAGCTTTTTAACCATATTGAGCAAAAATACGGACAGTTAAATGGCTTGGTGAATTGTGCAGGCATTGCACCGTCTGCCAAAGTCTTGGGACGTGATGGTTTGCATGATTTGGCAATGTTCCAAAAAGTGCTGAATATTAATGTCACGGGCAGTTTTAATATGATCCGTTTTGCGGCACAACTGATGGCGAAATATGACTTAGCCGCCGATGAAGAAGAGCGTGGTGTGATTGTGAATACTGCTTCGGTTGCAGCATTTGATGGGCAGATTGGACAAAGTGCGTATTCTGCATCGAAAGGTGCAATTGTGGGGATGACGCTGCCTTTGGCACGTGAATTGGCACGTGAAGCCATTCGGGTGATGACGATTGCCCCCGGTATTATGGAAACCCCGATGCTGAAAGCATTTCCACAGCATGTGCAAGATGCTTTAGGGCAAATGGTGCCATTTCCACCACGTTTGGCAAAGCCTGAAGAATTTGCGCAATTGGTGGGTCATATTTTTGAAAATGGTTATTTAAACGGTGAAGTGATTCGTTTGGATGGCGCAATTCGTATGCAACCGAAATAAGTTATGACGATGCTATATCCATAAAATAGCCTAAGCAAAAATTCAAGTATTGAAAAACTGGATACTAAAAAACCGTTGCAATACAGCACAAGGATGTTGCGCGCATTCCTGACAAAAACAACATCTACCATATAAACAGAGGGTCACCATGATTTTAAGCCATGAACAAAAAATGATTCAGGATATGCTGCGCAGTTATGCACAGGAAAAGCTTAAACCAACTGCAGCGGCACGTGATAAAACTGCTGAATTCCCTGCAAAGGAGTTAAAAGAACTGGGTGAGCTAGGTGCTTTGGGCATGACCGTTGCAGAAGAATGGGGCGGTGCAGGTTTAGATTATGTATCTCTCGTTTTAGCCTTAGAAGAAATTGCTGCGGGTGATGGTGCAATTTCAACGATTGTGAGTGTGCAAAACTCATTGCCATGCGGAATTACACAACGCTACGGCACAGAGGCGCAAAAACAAAAATATTTAACTAAACTGGCAACAGGCGAATGGTTAGGCTGCTTTTGTTTAACTGAACCACAAGTCGGCTCTGATGCCAGCGCGATTGAATGTAAAGCTGAAAAAGATGGCGAGGATTGGGTTTTAAATGGCACCAAGCAGTTTATCACCACAGGCAAATATGCAGATGTTGCTTTAGTTTTTGCTGTAACGGACAAAACTGCGGGTAAAAAAGGCATTTCCTGCTTTTTAGTCCCGACGAACACACCAGGTTATATCGTGGCACGTTTAGAAGACAAAATGGGACAGCACTGTTCCGATACCGCCACCATCGTGTTGGAAAACTGCCGTATTCCTGCAGAAAACCTATTGGGGCAAGAAGGTGAAGGCTACAAAATTGCACTCTCTAATTTAGAGTCGGGGCGTATTGGTATTGCCGCGCAATCGGTGGGTATGGCGCGAGCAGCTTTAGATGCAGCCGTGGACTATGCCAATGAGCGTAAAGCTTTTGGAGTTGAAATTGTGCAACATCAGGCAGTCGCGTTTCGCTTGGCAGATATGGCAACACAGATTGAAGCTGCACGACAGCTTATTCTACATGCCGCAAGCCTCAAAGATGCAGGCTTACCGTGTTTAAAAGAAGCATCTATGGCCAAGCTTTTTGCTTCAACCATGGCAGAGCGTGTGTGTTCAGATGCGATTCAAATACATGGGGGCTATGGCTATGTATCTGATTTCCCAGTTGAACGTATTTACCGTGATGTGCGCGTTAGCCAAATTTATGAAGGTGCATCCGATATTCAGCGTTTGGTGATTGCACGTGAAGTGACTAAGCGTTAAAGCTGAGTATCTAAAACTTTAGTCGGTGTCCAAAGCTTGCAAGGTTATTGCAGGATGTGGAAATTGAGAAAATGTTCAAATCATGTTTAGCTAACTTGATTGAAAAATACGCGAAGATCATGTCGTGATTGCGTTGCATGATCGACTTCAACACAGCAAACCTAATTTAAATTTTAAAGAGCGATTCAATCCTAACTTGTAAAAACGGTTAAAACAATAACGCATATTGCTGCAAATGAATTGCAGTGTCATCAGTTTAAGACGGAGCTTAAAAGAATGAAAACTTTGCAAGAGGCATATCAACAGTTTGATATTGAGCAACTGATTCAAACCCAATTGGCAGGAACGCCAACGGCACTTAATGCCTATGAAGAATGTTGCGGACGCTATACGGGTACTCAACAAACTGCCTTAATTTGGGAAGGCAAACACGGTCAAACTGCATCGTGGACATTTGATCAACTGGCAGAAGCATCTGGAAAATTGGCAAATTATTTTACTCAACTGGGCTTAAAAGCAGGTGATTGTATTGCAGGATTATTGCCGCGTACGCCTGAATTGTTAATTACGGTTTTTGCCACATGGCGCATTGGGGCAGTGTATCAGCCTTTATTTACAGCCTTTGAATCTAAAGCGATTGAGCACCGTATTCAAACTGCAAAGACGCAGCTCATTGTGACCAATACTGAGCAGCGTCCAAAACTAAATGCCTTGTCTAATGTGAAAATTTTAACTGTGGACGCAGCAAATCAAGCTCAAAACCATGATACAGATTTTTGGCAAGTTCTAAGCACTCAAGACACTTACTTTGAAACCGTGTATCGCAGTTTTGAAGATGATTTTCTGATGATGTTTACATCAGGCACTACGGGTTTAGCTAAATCTGTACCTGTGCCTTTAAAAGCCATTGTGGCATTTAAAGGTTATATGCAGCATGCAGTCGATTTAAGAGCAGAAGATTCATTTTGGAATTTAGCCGACCCTGGTTGGGCTTATGGCTTGTATTACGGTATTACAGGGCCACTGAGTTTGGGGCATAGCATTATTATGGATGAACGTCCATTTAGTGTTGATCATGCACTGGAAATTATCCGTAAATATCAGGTGAGTAATTTAACAGGTTCACCAACCGCATTTAGAATGTTCTTTGGTTTTAAAGAAAAGTTTGATGGTGATATTCAACGACATCTGCGTGTGGTTAGCAGTGCAGGCGAGCCGCTCACACCAGAAGTGATTCATTGGTTTAAGCATGATTTACAAGTCAATATTTATGATCAATATGGACAAACCGAATTGGGGATGGTGATTGCCAATCATCATGCACTGGAACATCAGAAAAAAGTAGGTTCTGCGGGTTATGCTATTCCCGGACATCGTTTCGCGGTTTTAAATGCACAGCATCAGGAAGTCGCTCACGGCGAAATTGGCACACTTGCACTGGATGAATCACAATCGCCTTTAATGTGGTTCAAAGGTTACGATGGGGATGACCGTAAATCATTTGTGGGACAGTATTATTTAACGGGTGATACGGTACGTTTAAATGAATTTGGTGGGATTGATTTTATTGGTCGTGCAGACGATGTCATTACAACTTCGGGTTATCGTGTCGGGCCTTTTGATGTAGAAAGTACTTTGCTTGAATGTGAGGAAGTGCTTGAATCCGCAGTAATTGGTAAGCCAGACCCAGAGCGTACAGAAGTGGTAAAAGCCTTTGTGGTGTTAAAAAATCAATATCAACCAAGCACTGCATTGCAGGAAAAGCTGCAACAGTATGTGCGTTCACGCTTATCGAAACATGCCTATCCTAAAGAAATTGAATTTGTCAGCAGTTTGCCTAAAACATCCAGTGGAAAAATTCAGCGTAATTTATTGAAGCAACAAGAAATTGCAAAACAAAATGCTTTTAAAAAAGTGAGCTAAATTCAGCCAATAGGCCCTGTTAATTATTGCGCCATAAGAAAAACGCCATTCATACAGATTGGCGTTTTTTTAAATCTGTATTCTTTATTTAAACCACCCGATTATGCAAGCACGAACTCAATCGATAGAAAATGTGTGCATCATATTGGTGATGTGATATTTTCAACTTTATGCTGACACAATGAACAAGGCTGCATGTACTTCGATTACGATAAAAGCATGTAGGCAGCGCAATACATATTGGGGGAGAACATCATGGTAACAGCTCATTTAAATTTCACGCAGCCGTCAAAGCGGATATTTACGAAGTCGATATGGATGGGCGCAGCTTTACTGTTGTGTGCCTCTGGCAGTTATGCACAAAACTGGAACCCAGCGCCAACTGCTGAAAGTACAGCCTATTCCAGCTATCCAGCAGCAAAAACGCCACAAAAAAATTATGCAGTCTTTGCCGAATACGCCAATTTTGAAGCAGATTTTGACAGTGGCGATACAGTAGAACTAGATGGTTTTGCTTTGGGTGTTTCCACCACGCCACATCGCTCAGGTTTTTATGGCAGATTGGAATTCTTAAAAAACAATGAATACGATTTGGATTATTATGAATTCAATATGGGCGGGAATTTAAACCTGATCAGCTATCATGGTTTTTATTTCAATACATACGCAGGTCTAGGTTATAGCGGCGCAAGTTCAAAGCTGCTTGCCAATGATGTCAATTTTGTCACTTTACCTGTGGGCGTAGAAGTCGGTTTGAACTTTGTTCCTGATTTCTCGATTTACGCCACTGCCGGTTATAAATGGTTATATGACAGCACCTCGAATACCACCTGTAAAGATGGGACAACCTCAGACAAAGTCGGGAATACGGCATGTTACTGGAATGGTGGAATTGCCTATTATAATGAATATATAGGCGATGCCGATGGCGTTACTTATAACGTAGGCATGCGGATGCACTTTTAAGCAAGTCGTTGCACATCTCCATCTGTTCAAATACGCAACAATTCAACCGCCGTCATGGAGGTTTGCTTTGAATAACCGTTATACTTGGCGTTTTGGTTTTGCAGAATAGGGTATTTTCTTGGAAAGCATATTCGATACTCAGTTGGAATTGAGCGATGCAGAAATGCATCTATATAGCCGACAAATTTTATTGGATGGCTGGGATATTGAAGCACAAGAAAAATTAAAACTTGCCAATGTACTCATTGTAGGTTGTGGCGGGATTGGTTGTTTAAGCGCAGAATTACTAGCGCGTGCAGGCGTAGGTAAAATCACCCTGATTGATGCTGATGTGATTGAAACCAGTAATTTGCAACGACAAATCGCCTATACCCCCGCAGATTTAGGCTTTTATAAGGCCGAAATTCTCGCAAAAAGATTAATGCAAATTAATCCTTATATCGAGATTGTTTGTTTAACCACGCTGTTAGATGCGCAAAATGCAGGCACTTTAGTTGCCCAACAAGACCTAGTTTTAGATGGTTGTGATAATTTCAGTACCCGATATTTGGTCAATCAATATTGCCGACAATTGAATGTACCTTTACTCAGTGCCTCTGCCATTGGTTTTCAAGGGCAAATGTTCATGGTCGAAGGTGATTCTGCTTGCTATGAATGTCTGTTCCCGAAAGAACAACATGCCAATGAAAGTTTGCGCTGCGCTGACAGTGGCGTATTGGCAACCACTCCCAACGTCATGGCCAGTTTACAAGCGCATCATGCCTTATTGTACTTGGGTTTAGGCAACACCGCGCTGAAACAAAAGCTATTACTTTGGGATGGTTTAAGCATGAAACAACGCTTATTGTCGTTTGATCAAGACCACAACTGTCCAGTTTGTCAGGCAAGATAGCCTTTTTACTTGGCAATTTTTTGATAAACTCACACTACTTTAATATGACTCAGACATGATGAAAAATAATATCTGGTTAGATGGTTTACGTTCAGTTGCTCGCATGGGTGAAACTGCCGTAGTGGCAGCCAAAGCAGGCATTAAATATGCCACTGAAAAGCCAAGTAATGCCAAACTCATGCGCGAAACATTTGAATCTTTAGGTTCAACCTACATTAAACTTGGGCAGTTTATTGCCAGTACGCCGTCATTGTTCCCACGTGAATATGTAGAAGAATTTCAAGGTTGTTTAGACCAAACCCCAACTTTACCGTTTAGCTATGTGCAGCAAGTATTGGCATCTGAATTTGCAGGGCGCAATTTAGATGAAATATTTGCCTCAATAGATGAAAAGCCTCTAGCTTCAGCATCTATTGCACAAGTACACGCTGCAAAATTGGTGAGTGGCGAAGATGTGGTGATTAAAGTGCAAAAACCGGGTGTAGAAACTATTCTCTATACCGATTTAAACGTCTTGCACTGGGCGACTAAACTGCTCGAAAAAGCAGTACCTAAAGTCAAATTTGCGTCATTGGCCGATATTGTCGAAGAAATCAAAACTCGTATGGTGCGTGAAGTCGACTTTATTGAAGAAGCGCGTAACCTAGATGATTTTATTAATTATCTGAATTTGACCCAAAACAAAAAAGCCACTGCACCTAAGGTCTATCATCAATATTCCACCCGTCGCGTATTGACCATGCAGCGTTTGTATGGCGTACCTTTGACCGATTTTGACGTGGTGAAACAAGTATCTAACGACCCATCGCAAGTATTGATTACTGCCATGAATACATGGTTCGGTAGTTTGATGATGTGTAACAGTTTCCATGCCGATTTACACGCAGGCAACCTGATGTTGCTTGAAGATGGGCGTGTCGGCTTTATTGATTTTGGTATTGTCGGACAGCTAAATCCTGAAGTGTGGACTGCTTGTATGGCCTTTATGGATGCCTTGCAAAATACCAACTACACGCTTATGGCGGAAAATATGCTCAAAATGGGCATGACTGACACGCAAATTGATACTCAGGTTTTGGCAGCAGATTTAGAGCGTTTATTTAGTGGCGTATTGCTGGCCGATCCTCAAGAGTTGCTGACTTCTAACCCTGCAGATTTAAATGACATCATGCTTGATATGGTTGCTGTGGGTGAGCGTCATGGGATTCGTTTCCCACGTGACTTTGCTTTACTGTTCAAGCAAATGTTGTACTTTGACCGTTTCATGCGCGTTTTAGCACCTTATACCGATATTTATGCCGATCAACGACTGCAGATGGTACAAAGCATTGATCCGAATTTGTTGTTAAAGCATTAATTATCCATATTGGGCGAATCAAGCCTTCTGGTTGCATGTTTTAAAGCCACCGATCTTTTGTTTTATGAGTTCAGTGTGGCTTTAAAATACGGCAAATATCCCTTTCAATAGACAGAGATAGAAGGATTTAAAATGAAATATAGAGTGTGGTCATGGATGCAATTATCATTGAAGGCTTAAAGGTAGAAACAGTCGTCGGCTGTTTTGCATGGGAGCGTCAGATTCAACAACCGCTTATGTTGGATTTGATTATTGCCACCAATTTAAGCCAAGCTGCAGCTTCAGATGAGTTGCAAGACACGCTCAATTATGCAGAAATTTGCAGCATTTCAGCGCAAGTGATTCAGCAGGCTGCGCCCAAATTGATTGAGCATGCCGCACAATTGGTATTGGATGCACTTTTTACGACTTTTGCCGCCATTGAATCCATTACCATCACCATTCGCAAACCTGCCATTATTCCAGAAGCCAATTCTGTAGGAATTCGTCTTGAACGCCACCGAAACGATTTTTGCCCTCGCTCTGGCGAGTAACTGCGAAGCACCGCGTCAGTTTAAAAATGCCTATCAGCAAATTGCTGCATTGGGTGAAGTGCATTTTTCGCACATTTATCTGATTCCATGCCGTGATGGAATTGGTGCAGACTATTGGAATTCTGCTTGTTTGCTAAAAAGCCGTTTAAGCTTTGAGCATCTAAACGTCATCCTTAAGGAATTGGAAGTTGCAGCAGGGCGTGTGCGCCCATCGCATGATATTCCGCTGGATATTGATATTATTGCGTGGGGTGAAAATTTAGCTCAAATGCAATTCAATCCGAAAAAAATGCCACTTGCTTTAGATGTTAAAATTCCAATGTGGGATATTTGGCAAGATGAGGCTTTTGTGCATTCTGCGCATGACTATCCCATTGTGAGTTGTGAAGAATAAATCAGCCAATAAAAGGGGTAGATTCGTACTACACATCTTTAAATTTTGGCTGTGATCTGTGATCTCGTTTCGGTTAACATCACCGTGTCATATCTTTCTGATATATTTGTATGAAAAACCATCAAAAACAATATTGTTCTGTATTTATACGGCTTTGCACTTAAAAAATATCCACAAAATCTGCGGATAAATCTTGGGATAACTCAAGATCGGCTCTTTCTCTGTTATTTTTTGATCGTTTTAATCGAGATGTTTTCTATTCCAATGACATAAAAAAACGCCCACAATTGTGAGCGTTTAAGTGTTATCAATTCATTAAATATAATAACTGGTCTTGGTCATGAGCTTGGAAATCGCAGTCATGGTCAAACGTACAGGTACAGGCAAATCTACACCACCTGCTTTGAGCGCCGTATCGCGATGATGCAATTCATCTTCATTCATTTGGACTAGAATTTTACGTGAACGATCATCTTGTTCAGGCAATTGGCTAATATGATGTTCTAAATGCAAGCTGACTTGACGTTCAGTTTCTGCCACAAAACCCAAACTGTATTTATCGCCCGCAATACCTGCAATTGCACCCATCCCAAAAGACAAGCCATACCATACAGGATTAAGCAAACTGGTGTGACTGTCTAACTCTTTTAAGCGGTCTTCGCACCACGCCAAATGGTCTTGTTCTTCAATTGCAGCCTGTTCCATTTCACGACGTACATTGGGCAATTTCGCAGTTAAAGCCTGACCGTGATATAAGGCTTGTGCACAGACTTCACCACTATGGTTTACTCGCATTAAGCCTGCAACATGACGTGCTTCACTCACAGCCAATTTGGTTTCAACCGTATTGCCCGGGTTTTCACGTTGAGCCGAAGTTGTGCCAGGTACTAAACTACGTAAGGCTTGGTCAAATGAATGAATAAACTTGTCGATGCCTGTGTAATGACGCATGAAATTAATCCTCCAAAGAGTCCTGTGCAGTATCTAACATTGGCTTGAGCTTTAACAAGAGCCAAAAGGTGAAAACAGCACTTAAAACAGCCGTAATACTAAATAAAATTTTTAAATCAATTTTTAAAATGCTTAAAATTAAAATCGAAAAAATGGCAGATGACACCATAAATACCGCATTTAAAATATTGTTGGCTGCGACCACACGTGCGCGGTGCGAGCGAGGGGAATAGGCTTGCATCATGGCATACAAGGGCACAATGTAAAAACCGCCACTAATGCCCAGTAAAGTGACTGCACACATGACATGATAATAACTCCAGCCTTGCTGAAAGACTTCGGCTAAGCCCAGTAGTGTGCCTGTTTTTTCTGGTACAAAAGCCAATGTGCCTGCCAAATAAAAAGCAAAGACGGTTAAACCGACTGCGCCAATAGGCACCATTTTAATATTGACCTCGGTACCGCCTATTTTACGGCAGAGCAAAGAACCTACGCCAATACCGACAGAAAAGAGTGTCAGTAATAAACTCACCACATTTTCAGAAGCATGCAAGTTTTGTTGAGTGAGCTGTGGAATTTGGGTTAAATACGTTGCCCCATAAAACCAATACCAAGAATTGCCCAATAATATTAGAAAAATCATCGGCAGGCTTTTGGCATATTTTAAAGTCTGGAAACTGGTACGGAAAAAATTCCAGTCAATTTGAATGTCGGGTGCCGTGACGCGCTGCGTCAGCACAAAACGACTTGAGGCATAACCAATTAGTGCAATAATCACCACAGTTAAGCTAATCCAGACTAAATTGCCTGCAGATACCGAAATCACTGCACCGCCTAAAATCATCCCCAATAAAATTGCAATGGATGTACCTGACTGGAAAATTGCATTGCCCGACATCAGTTCATGCGGTTTGAGTACTTCAGGCAAAATGGCATATTTGATTGGGCCAAAAAAGGTCGATTGTGCGCCCATTAAAAATAAGGCAATCAGCAATAGCCACAAATTTCCTAAAATAAAACCAACGGTACCAATCAGCATGATGACAATTTCAAGCAGTTTGATGGCACGCACCAATTGGACACGTTCATACTTGTCTGCTAATTGTCCTGCGGTGGCAGAAAAAATAAAATACGGCAAAATAAACAACAAGGCTGCTAAATTATTCAAGGTGCTGACATTTGCAGATTGTTGGCTAATCCAGCCATAGGTAAAGACCAAAAGCAGCGCTTGTTTATACACGTTATCATTGAGTGCGCCAAAAAATTGAGTGAGAAACATCGGCAAAAAGCGACGACTCTTTAACAAATGTTCATTTTTTTCCATGCGTGATTAACTTCGTTTAGTTTTATTAAGAAATGTGACCGCTTGATATAATAGTACAGAAAATCATGTATGATGTTTCAAGTCTTTTCACTGATGAAAAAATCAAATAAATTGGTGTTTGTACGCGGGTTCATTGGGGTTTTTCCATAAAAATTAAATCAGTTTAGAGTTTTTTATGCTTGTAAATACAAACTTTAAAAAATCAGTACTGTGTTCCAGTATGCATGCAATTTTATGCTGGAATATGCCGAAAAAGCTCGGACTAAGTCTGTTTTTAGGTTTAGTTGCATCTTCAAGTTTTGCAGAAAGTCTTACTGTACCCAATTCAAACGCTCAGCTTGCTGAAAATCCTGTACCGCTACAGACTCCAACTGCAGAAGAAGCACAAAATTTAGCTGCAGAAATTAAACAACTGGCAGCAGCACAAGGTAAAGACAGTGCCCAAGATCTACAAAAAATAGAAGAAGCTTTAGAGCAAGCGCAAACACCTGAATTTAATAGTCTAGAAATGCTGCAACAGCAACAACAGGCAGGGGCATCTTTTGCTGAATTTCAGCCTATCGAATTTGAAGACTTAGAAGATTTACCCATTGCACCTGTAGATCAGGGGCTTGCCAATGAAATTTTTCAGGTGGCAGAACAAGCCAAACAAGAAGCGATGCTAGACCGCAATGGTCAAGTGCCAGAAACGTTGGTTAAAGACGCAACACAGCAGGAGCTACTGCAAATTGATCAAGCGCCTGTAAATGTCGATCAGCTCATAACCAATATTCAGGCAGACAGTAATTTTGTAGTGGAAGCCAATCCTAACGATACCTTAATGACTGAATTGGGCTGGATGACGCAGGTCGAAAATGCCGATAAACCCGGTTTTTTCAGACGTTTACTGTATAAAGTCCGTCCACCGCGTGAGCTAAACACAGCCAAAGTGCCGCGTATTAGTGCAGATGTAGTCATTACCGCAAATGGCGCCAATGGTACACAAAACTCAATTGGAGAAGTGTCGCCCGATGCTTATCGTACAGCGGTGGATCATTTAAGTGCCAATATTAAGGCCAAACTTTCCAGTTTTACCCAGGAATCTTTTGCAGATTTTCCATCGGCATTGCCGCAACTGCGTACGTTGTCAAATCAGGCTGCGCAGGCGGTGGGTTTTTATAATGCCGAGTTTAAGTTTGAAAAACTCAGTGATAGCCGCGTGCGTGTGCAGGTTGTGCCAAATCCACCTGTGGCGATTAAACAGCAAAATATTGAATTTACAGGTGAAGGACAATACGAGGCACAATTTCAGGTTATTGGTGTCTTGCCTGATCAAGAAGTAGATGATGTGTTTAATCATGGTTTGTATGAGCAAACCAAAAAACGAATTACCGATGCCGCTTCAGATAACGGTTATTTTGACAGTTACTGGCGTTTGCATGACGTTAAAGTCGCTCAACCTCAAAATACAGCCGATATCAATTTACGTTATGAAACAGGCGAGCGTTATAAACTCGGAAATGTTGAATTTCGTATGAGCGATCCAAATCAAGAATTCCCTTTGGATATGGATATTCTGCAAAGTATGGTCACTTGGCAGGACAATGCTGACTATACTTTTTGGCGTGTAAATGGTTTGGCCAATAACCTCACCAACTCGCGTTATTTCAACTACACCTTGGTTGATACAATTCGCCCTGATCCTGTCGAGTATCCTTTGGAATTACCGCCTGATATTCAGGCTTTGGTCGATCAACAAAAACTCTCTGTTTACGATGCCACAGTCGTCGATCAAAAACGGGTGGTGTCATCTCAGGAAGTGACGCAATCTGTGGTGAATGAAGCTGAGTTTGCAGGCACAGAAGAAGGTGCGAGCAACGATAAGCTGCACATGCTACAAGCACAGCAAGAAGACAAACAATCAGAAGAAGAACGCTTAAAACAACAGGCACGTATCGACAAAAAAATTCCTGTGATTGTGACTTTAAATGCAGACCGCTTAAATAGTGCCGAAGTCGGTGCGGGTTACGGAACTGACACAGGCGTACGTTTGCGTGGGCAATATCGCCGTGCCATTGTCAATAAACGTGGTCACTCTTTCGATGCCAACTTGGAGCTTTCACAAATTCGTCAAGCCATTGATGGACGCTATAACATTCCTTATAACCATCCACTGAATGATTATGTCGCGTTGGTTGGCGGTTATGAGCGTGAAGAACGTGACGATGTTGCACAAGGTGGCGGCTTGATGATTGAATCTGCGGTTGCAGGTGTAGACCGTGTGATTAAAAACCCAATGGGCAGTTGGCAACATACTTTTGGCTTGCGTTATCGACTGGATCGCTTAACTGAAGATGGCACTGTATTTTTGGAAAAAGTGCCTGATGCCTTTATTGCCAATGGTGATGTCGAGCAACAATCGTTATTGCTTGGCTATGAAGTTTCACGTACCGACAGTAACCGTCGTGTTAACCCAAGCAAAGGTTTCCGCCAAATTTATAAAATAGAACTGGGGAGTGAATCACTGCTCAGCGATGCAGATTTAGCCATTCTAAATGCAGGTTGGCGTTTTATTTATTCATTGGGTGAAAATGACGATCATCAGTTTGTCGGACGCAGTGACTTAGGTTATATCTACACCGAAGATTTTAATAAAGTGCCTTATAATTTGCGTTATTTTACTGGTGGTGACCAGTCTTTACGTGGCTTTGACTACAAGTCTTTAACACCACAAATTGAAGGCTTTAAAATTGGAGGTCAGGCTTTGGCGGTTGGTTCATTAGAATATAACTATCAATTTAAAGAGGGGTGGCGCGCAGCAGTATTTAGTGATTTTGGTAATGCTTACGATAAAGACTTTAGCAACGACACCGAATATAGCGTAGGTTTGGGGGTACGTTGGGCATCACCAATTGGCCCAATTCGGATTGATGTGGCTTCTGGTATTTCAGATGATAACCATCCAATCCGTTTACATTTCTTTATTGGCTCTCAACTATAAATTTAAGACTTAGAGAACATTATGGCTGAAGTTGAACAGCAACCAGAAACTCCAGTAACGCCACCTAAAAAGCGTCGAATACTCAGGAGTGTTTTACTGTCACTGCTGTTGATGCTGGTTTTATTGGTGTCCGCTTTGGTGGTGATGTTCTCAACAGACCGTGGCTCAAAGTTCTTATTAGACAGCGTATTGCAGCGCCAAGAAATTATTCATTATGAATATGAAGGCGGTAATTTATGGCGCGGGATTATTCTGCGCAATATCATCGTCAGTTTAAAACCTGTTGATGTCAAAATTGACCGTGCCGATGTCATTCTTGGTTGGCGTGCCATTTTAGATAAAGAAATCCATCTCAATCGTGCCGATGTGCGTAATCTGAGGATTTATCCGAAAGGCCCACCAAGTGATGATCCATTCAAATTCAATGAAATTCGCTTACCTTTTGTTTTGCGTTTAGATACTGCCGATGTCGATCATTTATTGATTCAAACCGCCTCTGGTACGCAGGTCGATTTTTACGATATTGATTTAAATAATGCCTTGTGGTCGGGTACAGAACTGAAATTTGAAGATTCCAATATGGATATGGGATATTTGAATGTACGCAATGCCACAGGCGATATGAAATTTGAAGGTAAATATCCGCTTAATGTGGTGGGTGATTTAAATATTCCCTCTTTACATGACAGCTTAAATATTCACGATATTAAAGTGGTGGGTAAAGGCACACTCGACACGATTCAGGCGGGTGTTGCAACAAATACGCCTGACTTGCTCACGGGATGGGTGGTGCTGCATCCAATGCGTAAGCAAGTGCCAATGTTTGGTGAGTTACAATTTAAAGACTACCGTTGGCCTATTTTGACCGAGCAGGAGCTTTTTACCCAAGCAGGTGCAGCCAAATTTAAAGGTGATATCAAGCGTTTAGATATTGATGTCAATACAGATTTGAGCGGTAAACACATTCCTAAAGGTCAATATACAGGTTTGATGTATACCGACTTAGTTCATCAACTGAATATCAGCAATTTAAATGCACAACTTATGCAAGGTGCTGCCAATGTAGCGGGCATTGTCAGTTGGGATAAAAAAGTCAATTGGGATTTAACAGGACGTCTGGATAAAATTAATCCTAAAGATCCACTAATTCCTCAAGTGGTCAAAGACTTTTTACCGCCAAGTTTAGATGCCAATTTAGCATCTAAAGGTCATTTGGAAAAAGGCACACACTTAACTGCACAAGTCGATTTTGACCAATATGAAACTTGGAATTTAAAACTCGATCAAAAACCTGCGCAGGGCAAAGCGGCAAATCCGATGTTGCTTGATGTGCGCTGGAACAACATAGACCGTGCTGTGCCGTATGTGGGTTGGTTAAAAAGTGAATTGGGTGATGTGCAAATGGCCTTGGTAGAAGGTCAGCAAGATATTTTTGTGGCGAGTAAAGTCAGCACACATGAAAAAACCATGTTACCTGCGGGCATGTACCAAGCCAAATTGAATTTAAAGAATAATCGTTTAAATATTCCTAATTTTAAATTTGATACTGCAGATAGTCATTTGGCAGGCAGCGCCGTCATTGATTTACCAACTGATAAACGTCAGTTGAAATGGAATGCGGTATTGGCTGCGAAAAACTTTAATCCGCAAAGTATCAGCACCGCAGCACCTGTTAATGTGTTAAATGGGCAGTTTAAAGCCAATGGTTTTGCATTGCCGAATCAGCAAATTATTCATTTGAAAGATATTAATTTGACAGGGCGTTTGGTCAATCAAAATGAAAACGTACATTTAACTGGGCAAAGCACCATCGCTTTATTGTTCCATGATGTGAAAGCTGGTGGTGGCTTTAAAAGTTTTGCCGTGAATTATGATGGTGGGTTAAATGCCAGTGCCATTCAAGGCAGTGAAGGACATTTAAAACTAAAATTATCGGGTACGCCGGAACTAATTAAAATTAGCGACTTACGCCATAATGGTGTTGCAGGGCAAATTGTGGCGGATGGTTTGCTGCATTTGAATCAGGGGGTGAGCTGGAATTTAAACGCTTCTTTAATTCGCTTTAAGCCGCACTATTTTGTGTCCAGTGTACGTGGTGAATTATCGGGCAATATTCGCACTCAAGGTATTTGGTCAGACACTCAAAAACGGATCAACATTGAACGTCTGAATTTGGCAGGCATGCTCAATAATAAACCTGTACGTGGTACGGGGAATTTAGCCATGTTGATTGATGCTAATCAAAAAGGCTTTTTACCACAACAGTTTGAAGCCAATAATCTATTTTTGTCTTATGCCAAAAATCAGTTACAAGCAACGGGGAATGCACAAAATCTGCGTATTAAAGTCAATGCGCCTGCTTTATACGAAATCTATTCAGGTTTACGTGGACGTGCGTATGGCTATATCAATGTGCAGTCGCAGCCACGCTTACAAGCCACTGCCAATTTCGCTGTTGATCAGTTCAGTGTAAATAATATTTTCAGCGTGCGTAAATTGCGCCTACAAGGTGAATTGCCAACCTCTGAAAATACGCCAACGCTGATGACGGCATCCATGGAAAATTTACGCAGTGGCAACCGTGGCATCGAGCAAGGGCAGATTTCTTTAGCAGGTACACGTCAGGCACATATTTTAAAACTAGAAGCCGAAAATAAGCTGAGTAAGTTTTATATACAATTGGCGGGTGGTTTAAATGCACAAAATGATTGGATGGGACAAATCCAGAAAGGAGATTTTGACTCCTTAAGAACCCACTTGGCACAGCGCCAAAACGCGGCCGTGATATATCAACATAGAACCAGTGAGTTGTATGTTGGTGCGCATTGTTGGATGAGTCAGCAAAGCCAATTGTGTTTTGATCAACCTATTCGTGTGAGTAAAACCAAAGCCAATGCATCATTTGTGACTCAAAACTTAGACTTAAATGACTTTTCTGCATTTATGCCTGAAGGTTTGGCGATTACAGGCAAGGTTAATGGGTATGCCAAAGCGGCGTGGGCAAAAGGACAGAAGCCAAAAATTGATGCACATTTGGTCACGCGTGATGGCGTCATTGGACTTGCTGCGGACGATCCACAAGATATCGGCTCTACCTTGCGTTATGAACAAGTGGCAGTGGTCGCAAAAAGTATTGCCGAAGGCTTGAAATTACGTATAGATGTGAAAACGCCTGAAATTGGTACGGGTTATGCCAATGTGCTGATTGATCCTTACACCAAAAATATGCCAATGCGCGGCGAAATTGCCTTTGATCAGGTACAACTCAAAGTCTTTAAACCGTTTATTGCCGATGTGCGCTCAATGGCAGGCATTTTGTCCTTTGCTGGCAAGATCAATGGGACTTTAACTTCACCATTGCTCACAGGTGAAATGCGCCTGAAAGATGGTGCGATCAGCATGATTTCGTTACCTGTAAATCTGACCAATGTGCAGGTCTATTCCTCTATCCGCCAAGATCAAGCCAGCATTAATGGCGCATTTAACAGCGGTGGTGGTGTAGGGCGTTTAACGGGCAGTGTGGATTGGAAAAATGATCCGCGTATTCAGTTAAATTTAAACGGTAAAGACTTATTAATTCGTCAAGCACCGCTAATTACTGCAATGATTACGCCAGATGTATCCTTAGATGTTTTACCTTTCCAGAAAAAACTGAGTTTAAAAGGACGTGTAGATGTACCTCGGGCTTTAATTTCTATGCCTGAAGTGTCTGCACCTGTGGTTAACGTGTCTTCGGATGTGCGTGTGGTACATGAAGGACAAGATCAACTGGCATTATTACGTTCAGCTCGTCCATGGGATATTCGTGCCGATCTTGAATTGAATTTGGGTGATCTGGTCATTTTCCAAGGTTTTAATAGCCGTATTCCACTGATTGGACGTTTGTATTTATCTCAACGTGGTTTAGAAACTGCGATGCGTGCCAATGGTGCGATTGGGGTCAGCCAGCGTGTGAAAATTGAAGCCTATGGACAAAGTCTGGATTTGAACCGTGCCATTGCGCGTTTTAATGGCCCAATTTCTAACCCAACTTTAGATATGGATGCCAATAAAAATGTACAGGGCAGCATGGTCGGCTTTAGAGTTACAGGCACAGCCAGCAGTCCGAACATTCAGGTCTATAACGATGCAGGCTTATCTGAACAAGAAGCATTAAATGCTTTGATCACAGGTCGTATCAATGAAGGTACCAGTGGTTTAAGTCAGACCGAAAGCTTTAAGTCAGACGTCAACAATACTATTGCAGCGGCAGGTATTAGTATGGGATTGGGTGGTACACGTGCCTTGACCAATCAAATTGGACGTACCTTCGGTTTAAGTGGTTTGGCACTTGATGCCCAAGGTACAGGCGATGATACCCAAGTCAGTTTGACGGGTTATATCACCCCAGACTTGTTTATTCGTTATGGTGTGGGGGTTTTCACACCTGTCAATAAATTGACTTTGCGTTATCAAATGAATAAGCGACTGTACTTAGAAGCCAGCCAAGCTTTAGAACGCGCAGTGGATATTTTCTATAACTGGCGCTTCTAACGGCAACCTCACTTAAAAATGCGTTCTATCAGAGCGCATTTTTTAAGCTTGTGCATGGATAGTTTCGTATTTATGTCAACTTTTGATTATCATAAGCACAACAGGAGAGCTTCAATGAAAAAGATTTTGGTGGTGACTGCAGTGCTTGCATTAATGGGTTGTGCAGAAAAGAAACCCTTAACCCCTGAAGAACAATGGCAAGGCTATTGCCGAAGTGTTGGCAATGCTGCGCGTACCATCATGCTAGATCGTCAAAATGCGATTGAAAAAGAACGTGCCATTGAGCATGCCAATAAAATTGAAGATGACATTACCCGTAATTTTATCTCAGAGATTATTGAGCAAGTATATGCATTACCACTTGAAGAAATTAATGGTGATGTTGATGCGGCACGTGAAAAAGTCCGTACGCAATTTACTGAAAAATGTATCGCGACCCCGCATGATAAAATGCCTGATTACAAACCGTTCTAAAAGAACGGTTTTTTTATGAATTAAAATTGAAATATGTTTTGTACCTCTATATCTTTTATCAAAAATAGCCTAAGTAAATAAAACGTCTAAAACTAAAATAAATAACAAATAAATTGTGACAAGTTCTAAATCTTAAAACTGGCAAAGCTTATCTTTTTCATGAATAATTAAAAAGATAACAAAAACAGTAGGAGCGCATAATGGAAGTGGTTGCTTACCTGCATAATGCAGATTTGCTCTTAGAAGATGAACAAGGTGTCGCAGTGATTGGCGGCAGTCATTATGTTTTAAGTTTAGGTGATCGGGTGTATTTACGTCAGCAAATTGATGCACCTGCAAAGATATATCAAGTTCAAATTTCGTTTACCAGTGCAGAACATTGCATGCTGCATGAAGATGAAATTCAACTCAAGTTTGAAGGTAGTCGTGAACAATTACAGCACTATCTTCAAGCTACGACAGTACACTAAGGTGGAATATCATTCATTCATTAGAACAGGCAACATGAGCGTTGCCTTTTTTACGAGTTAAACTTTAGGCGAAAAGTTAGTGTACATACAGACAAAGTTAAAATTAAGTCGTGTTTTGCCTGTAAATTGAACAATATGCGCATCATTTAGTTATAAAATAATGGGCATCACAAAGAAACACTCTAGTTGCATTAACTTTTAACCTGAAGTTTAGTAAAATTTTGCAGTCCATATTGTTTGTGATGCTTTAAAAGCAGGAATTCACAAATAATTTTTTAAAAAAGAGGAATAACACCGTGCTAGAAGCTTACCGCCAACACGTTGAAGAACGTGCCGCACTCGGAGTCCCACCGAAGCCACTTGATGATGTGCAAACAGCTGCATTAGTTGAATTATTAAAAAATCCACCAGCAGGCGAAGAAGCTTATTTGGTTGATTTGATTGAAAACCGTGTACCTGCAGGTGTTGACCAAGCGGCATACGTTAAAGCTGCTTTCTTAGCTGCTGTAGCAAAAGGTGAAGCAACCTCTCCACTCGTTTCTAAAGAACGTGCAGTTTACTTACTAGGCACAATGCTTGGTGGTTATAACGTAGCACCTTTAGTAGAGCTTTTAGACAATGCTGAATTGGCTGGCTTAGCAGCTGAAGCATTGAAAAATACTTTGCTTGTATTTGATGCGTTCCATGACGTAGCAGACAAAGCAAAAGCAGGTAACGAAAACGCGAAAGCAGTTTTACAATCTTGGGCTGATGCTGAATGGTTCACTAGCCGTAAAGATGTACCTGAAGAAATCAAACTTACAGTGTTTAAAGTTACTGGCGAAACCAACACTGACGACTTGTCACCTGCACAAGACGCATGGAGTCGTCCAGACATTCCATTGCACGCAAATGCAATGTTGAAAAACGTACGTGATGGCATCAACCCAGAAGTTCCTGGTGAAGTTGGTCCATTAAACCAAATCAAAGACCTTATCGCGAAAGGCAACCAAGTTGCTTACGTGGGTGACGTTGTTGGTACAGGTTCTTCTCGTAAGTCTGCAACTAACTCTGTACTTTGGTTCTTCGGTGATGAAATCGCGCACATTCCAAACAAAAAAGATGGCGGCTACTGCTTAGGCGGTAAAATTGCGCCAATCTTCTTTAACACAATGGAAGATGCGGGTGCTTTACCAGTAGAAATCGACGTTTCTAACATGAACATGGGTGATGAAATCACGCTTAAAATCGACCATGCTGCTGCTAAAGTAACAGCGTTCAAAGACGGCGCACAAATCGCTGAATCTGAACTTAAAACTCCAGTGCTTCTAGACGAAGTACGTGCAGGCGGTCGTATTAACTTGATCGTTGGTCGTGGTTTGACAGCTAAAGCGCGTGAAGCTTTAGGTCTTGCACCATCTACTTTGTTCCGTACTCCAGTACAACCTGAAAACACAGGCAAAGGCTTCACTCAAGCTCAAAAAATGGTAGGTCGCGCTTGTGGTCTTCCAGAAGGTCAAGGTGTTCGTCCAGGTACTTACTGCGAACCTAAGATGACTACTGTTGGTTCTCAAGATACAACAGGTCCAATGACACGTGACGAATTAAAAGATTTAGCTTGTTTAGGTTTCTCTGCAGACTTAGTAATGCAATCTTTCTGTCACACAGCTGCGTATCCAAAACCAGTTGACGTTCAAATGCAACACACGCTTCCTGACTTCATCATGAACCGTGGTGGTGTTTCTTTACGTCCAAGTGATGGTATTATCCACTCTTGGTTAAACCGTATGCTTCTTCCAGATACAGTAGGTACTGGTGGTGACTCGCATACTCGTTTCCCAATTGGTATTTCTTTCCCAGCGGGTTCTGGTCTTGTAGCGTTCGCTGCAGCAACTGGTGTTATGCCACTTGACATGCCTGAGTCTGTACTTGTGAAGTTCAAAGGTAAAATGCAGCCTGGTATCACTTTACGTGACCTTGTACATGCGATTCCTTACTACGCAATTAAAGAAGGTGACTTAACTGTAGAGAAGAAAGGTAAGAAAAACATCTTCTCTGGTCGTATCTTAGAAATCGACTTAACAGAAATGGAAACTGACTTAACAGTTGAACAAGCATTTGAATTGTCTGATGCTTCTGCTGAGCGTTCAGCTGCAGGTTGTTCTATCACACTTTCTGAAGAGAAAGTTGCTGAATACCTTCGTTCAAACATCACCATGCTTAAGTGGATGATTTCTGAAGGTTATGGCGATGCGCGTACTATGGCTCGTCGTGTTGAGAACATGGAAAAATGGTTAGCGAACCCATCACTTCTTAAAGCTGATGCTGACGCTGAATACACTAAAGTGTATGAAATTGACCTTGCAGACATCAAAGAACCAATCCTTTGCTGCCCGAACGATCCAGATGATGCAAAACTTCTTTCTGACGTTCAAGGTGACAAAATTGATGAAGTGTTCATCGGTTCTTGTATGACAAACATCGGCCACTTCCGTGCTGCTGGTAAGTTATTAGACAAAGTTCCTGGTGGTTCTTTATCTACTCGTCTATGGTTAGCGCCTCCAACTCGTATGGACGAGCGTCAACTTATGGAAGAAGGCTTCTACAACACTTATGGTAAAGCGGGTGCGCGTACAGAAATGCCAGGTTGTTCATTATGTATGGGTAACCAAGCACGTGTAGCACCGAACACAACTGTAGTATCTACTTCTACACGTAACTTCCCGAACCGTTTAGGTCAAGGTGCAAACGTTTACTTAGCTTCTGCTGAGCTTGCATCTGTTGCAGCGGTACTTGGTAAGTTACCAACACCAGAAGAATACCAACAGTACGCTTCTCAAATCGACAGCATGTCTGCTGACATCTACAAGTACTTGAACTTTGACCAGATGGAAAGCTACACAGACGCTGCTGCGAATGTAGACACCAAGAAAATTGCTGCTGCTCAGTTGACCTAAGTTAGGAAAAGCAAACGCAAGAGCAAATCTATGATTTGTTCGAGTGTTGAGCGATAAGCAAGATCAAATAAGGGCTGATTATTCAGCCCTTATTTTTATGTGTAAAATTTCAATCTAATAATGAATGACATTTAAAACAGCATAGATTGTGATATTTCAGCTTGCCTAGCTGATTTTAAAAATAGGGGCGTAAGCTATGAAATAAATTAGGATTTAACTTATTAAAACAATATAAATTTGCCTATCAATACCGTTCGTCATAAAATAATGTAAACTGCGTCACAAAATATAATGGATTAATGCTGGGCAGAGTAAAACTTGAAGTGCGACATAAACCACCTAATTAATTTAAAGGGTTTATGGAGTATATAAAATTGTCATACCATCATCTTAACTTTGAAGATCGTACTGCATTAATGCTTGAGTCAAGAAAAGAAGGCTTTTCACCCAGAAAATTTGCTGAACTTATTAAAAGACATCCTAGTACGATCTATCGTGAACTTAAAAGAAATAGCATCAATGACGTTTATCAAGCTCAATATGCTTCTGATAACACCTTCGCTAGACGTAGACGTGGTCATAGAAAACTCAAAATCGATTCAATCCTCTGGAAATTTATTGTTGAAGCGATCCGTTGTTTATGGTCTCCTCAGCAAATAGCAAAGCGTTTAAAGAGATTTCCTGATTTGGATCAAACAATGAATGTAAGCCATACAACGATTTATTCAACTATACGAGCATTACCAAAGGGTGAGCTGAAAAAAGACTTACTATCCTGTCTGCGTCATGAAAATAAAAAGCGAAAAGCTAACGGTGAACCTAAAAAAGATTCTATATTACAGGATATTAAAACTATTCATGAGCGCCCAGCCGAAGTTCAAGAAAGAAAAATACCGGGTCATTGGGAAGCCGATTTAATTAAAGGTAAAGACAATAAAAGTTCGATAGCAACACTTATTGAACGAAATACACGGCTCTGTATCTTGGCAACATTACCTGATGCAAAGGCAGAATCAGTGCGCAAGGCTTTAACTGAAGCTCTGAAATATTTACCCGCAGAACTGCGTAAAACATTGACCTATGACCGTGGACGTGAGATGTCAGAACATAAAATTCTCGAAGAAGATTTAGGCATAGATGTATATTTCTGTGACCCACATTCGCCATGGCAGAAAGGCACATGCGAAAATATGAATGGTTTAATTAGGCAGTATTTACCTAAAGGGATTGATTTAAACCAGGCAGATCAGCATTATTTAAATCAAGTTGCCATGTCACTGAATACTCGCCCTAGAAAAGCGTTAGATTGGCTTACACCATTAGAGAAATTTGCTCAGCTTGTTGATTATCATAAGGCTTTTGAAACTGTCGCACCTCATGTTTGAATTCGCCCTGGTATTCAATTTTAATTATAATTTTTGGTAAAAACTTTATTGAAATGAACTGCTTAGTTTTAATTTTAATGAAATTGGATATTTTTTAATAACTTACTATAATGATTGTAAAATTATGTAATTAAAATGTGTCATATTATTAATGCATTGACCAATTAAAAAAATTTTGCGTCTCTCTTTAAATATGAAACTGGGTTGTTTTTATGAATTTAATAGAAACAGTTTTTGACTTTAAAGCGCTTTCAATGCAGCAGCAATCGTATTTTTTTGAAAAAATTTATCAATTCGATCAAAAAATCTTTCCAAATTCTAGTTTAGAAGAATTTAAAGCCTTTGTTTATGACCCCGATGCAATCGCAGTCACGGTTATTCAATATCATGATCGAGATCAAGTGGTTGGGCAAAATGTTATTCCTTTTATTTTGATTCATTATAATGAACAGCCTATGCATGTGGTCAATTCACGAGCGGGTTTTTTGTCTGAATATCAAAAACAAAATTTGACGATTCCAAGTGCAGTCAAAGCCATGTTGAATCGACGCTTAAAAAATCCATTTATTCCATTGTGGTTTGTGATTAGCATTAATCAACCGAAGATTTATTCTTTGTTTGCTTCGCGTTCTAAAAGTTTTTTCCCAAGAGTCGGGAAAACTATGCCTAAGGAATATCATGAAGTTTTGCAGCTTATGGCGGCACGGTATCCTGAAATTCAAAAGCGCGGTGAAGGCGTATATGTGCATGAAACTCATTCTCCAGCACGAAGTTTTGAGCAACTGATGCATTTGAGAATTCCGCAAGATGTACATTCCAATTTCTTTTTGCAGCACGCGCCTGATTATTTTGATGGTTGGGGCATTATGTGTATTTGTAAATTAGACGGTAAAACTTTATCTGAAACGGCACTCAATTTAGCACTAAACAGAAAAGTGGATTAGGTGCTTATCACATCGAAAAACTGTAATCCTCTGTACGTATCCTGTTGACTCTATACTGCAGTAGATGATGAATTTGGGCAGTGATGGGGTGTAACCATCATCTTCACCAAAGTTTTATTGAGTGAAATAATGATCTTGATGTTTGCAGTTGCGACAAAATAAGGACACATAATTTTCTGCGTCATAATCGACAGTCAGTTCATCCGATCCGCAGTGCATACAGCGTTTAAGTGAATAAAATTTAAGTCGTGCTTCAATTTTTCGCCAAGAACGCCACACAGGTTGAAAGAAAATCCTTTCGTCATAACCCAAAAAGCGGAAGAATAAAATTTCGCTCATATAGCTGAAAGGCAAATTAGGCGGGCGTGGCAGGGTAGAGGTCTCCCATTTTTCAGCCACTGACCGTTCTCGGTATTGCTGCACAGTCTTTTTCAGTAAATTGGTATTAATAAAGTTTTCATTACGCGGTTTGAGTGCTTTTTGTTGGTATAAAAATTCCAAAGCAGTTTGCACCAAGTAATAAATTTGCCCAACCGCCAAGACATCTAAAAGTCGGTAGCAAAAGCTCTGAAAACTATGGTTGCCCGCAATTTGTATTCCCCAAGTCCGACAATAAAATTGCATAAACTGCACAATCTCTTGATACAGCAATAAATACAGCGCATCTTTGACTTCATCTGCTGTTTTGAACGGTGTGCCCATACTCAGATTTTCATAAAACCAATAACGTAATTGTTGTGCAATGCTGAATAAGCTTGGTTCAGAATAACCATCTAAACGGACATTGATATAATATTGCTGCGCATTTTCCGCAAAATCTTTGGCAATTAATATTTGCTCTTTTAGCAAATGTTTGATCATGCCGTGCTGGAAAAAATAGTTGGGGGTAATATTTAAATACTTGATTTTTTCCCAATCTATAAATTCTTCATGTGGAATATGTTCCTGTGCATGCTGATCTAAAATACTCAATAAAAATAATTTATCTATAAAACGCAGCTGATTTAATTCGCGTTCAGGTGCATCCTGTTTTTTGAATTTTTGTTGTTCTTGCAAGCGGGTTTCCGCCATGATTTTTTTGCGTTGTTGGGTACAGCTTGCGCAATGACAGTTTTGTTGTTGGCTATTTTGAAAGATGCGATGTTCACAATGACTACATTGGTGAAAATTTAATTCCTGCTCATATTGTTCTGCTTCTACCCAATACATAGATGCCTGACACAAAGGGCATAATGTGCTTTCATCTAATTGTTTTTGCAGAATTTGTAGCATTGTGAAATAGAAGCTCAAGTAAATCGTGATATGTCATTATACATGGCTTGTGTACTGAAAAGTGGAAGCTTCTGTGCTTTTGATCATCATCAAAATTAGCCTGTGTTGGTCGTATTTGAAGTGAAGTTGCATATCAAAATATTAAATTTACGCGTAATAGCAATACAGGTATTGATTTAAACAGTCTGCTTTTATGTTACTTGTACAGGATTAATCCAGATAGGATTGAAAAGCTTGGGTTGAGCGCCCATATAAATCAGCATTGTTGAATAAGACTGAAATAGATTGTGCGCAGACAGATGTTGAAAGTTGTCGTATGATCATTGCAACTTTACAAAAACAAGCGCATCGCCACAAAGAATGAGGACAAGATGAATATTGCAGCAAATCCTATGGTTGAAGCCAGCCAAACTATCTATTTAAAAGACTATCAAAAACCTTCATTCTTGGTAGATGCTGTAGAGCTAGATATTCAAGTCTATGCAGATTACACCCAAGTGGGTGCAACATTGAAAATGCAGCGTCAGACTGCAGGCGATTTGGTGTTATTGGGCCGTGATTTAGAATTGAAATCTATTATTTTGAATGGCACGGAATTATCGGAAAGTGACTATCAATTAGATAGTGAGCAGCTTCGCATTGCAAATGCACCTGATCAAGTCACGTTAGAAACCATCGTGATCATTCATCCTGAAAGCAATACGCAACTTGAAGGCTTATATCAGGCAAGTTCTGATTTATTTGTTACCCAAAACGAGCCTGAAGGTTTCCGTAAAATTACCTTCTATCCTGACCGCCCAGACGTATTGTCGGTATTTACCACACGTGTTGAAGCCGATAAAAAATATCCTGTGTTATTGGCAAACGGCAACTTGTTAGAAACAGGTGAAGCAGGCGAAGGTCGTCATTATGCGATTTGGCAAGACCCGACCAAAAAGCCAAGCTATTTATTTGCTTGTGTGATTGGCGATTTGGCAGTCATGAAAGACCATTATGTGACATCTGAAGGGCGTAATGTTGCACTGGAAATTTATGCAGAAGAAAAAGACATTCCAAAATGCAAAATTGCTATGCAAGCGTTAAAACATTCGATGCGTTGGGATGAAGAACACTATGGTCTGCCGTATGATTTAGATAATTATATGATTGTGGCGACCAGTGCCTTCAATATGGGCGCAATGGAAAATAAAGGTCTGAATATTTTCAATACGTCATGTGTATTGGCCGATGAAGAATACACCACAGATGCCGCAATTATGCGCGTACAGTCCGTGATTGCGCATGAATATTTTCATAACTGGACAGGTAACCGTATTACTTGCCGCGATTGGTTCCAGTTGTGTTTAAAAGAAGGTTTAACGGTGTTCCGTGACCAATCTTTCTCTGAAGATTTACAGTCTGCCGCAGTACAGCGTATTGATGATGTGGCGGTGCTCAAAGCACATCAATTCCCCGAAGATTCTGGCCCGTTATCGCACCCGCCACGTCCAGATCATTTTGTAGAAATTAATAACTTCTATACCGCAACAGTCTATGAAAAAGGTGCGGAAATTAACCGCATGATGTCGACTTTACTCGGTAAAGAAAAATTCCGTAAAGGTAGTGATGAATATTTCCGTCGTCATGATGGACAAGCAGTCACGGTTGAAGATTGGGTCAATGCTTTAAGCGCAGGTTCAGGTGTTGATTTATCTAATTTCCTGACTTGGTACAATCAACCAGGCACACCAAAGCTTGAAGTGCAGGGCGAATACGATGCGGCTGCGCAGGTTTATCGTTTAAATTTAAAACAAAGTCTGAAAAGCAATGCCAAATATCCAAACTTAAAAGCATTGCCTATTCCTGTTGCATTGGCATTGTTCAATGCAGAAACAGGCGAGCAATATATTTTGCAGTCTGAAGCTTTGGTTGAAAACTCAGTAAAAGATGGTGTGTATTTGTTTGATCAGGCACAAGCAAGTATTGAATTTAGCGGTATAACTGCGCATCCCGTTGTTTCTTTATTGCGTAATTTTTCTGCACCTGTGAATTTAGAATTTAACTATTCTAATGATGAATTGGCATTTTTAATGCAGCACGAAACCAATGGCTTTAACCAGTGGCAGGCGACTCAGACTCTATTGGAACGTATTTTATTGGAAGAACATGCAGCAGATACTTATTTGCAAGCCATGAAAAATACAGTACCTGCTTTAATTGAAAAAGATCCTTTGTTGGCATCACGTATTTTTGATGTACCTTCTGAAGGCTATTTGGGCAGCCGTATTGATCAAAATTATCAACCTGAAAAAATTCAGCAACAACGCAATGCGCTGTTAGATACATTGGCGCGCGAACTTGGTGCATTCTGCAAAGAAACCTATTTAAGCCTTGATCCAGACATGCAGCAAGATTTCTCTCAGGCAATGGGTGTACGTGCTTTAAAGAATATCATGTTGGCGTTAATGGCACGTCAGGGCGATGCCAAAGCGTTTGAGCTGGCACAGCAGCAATACCATACCACTCGAAATATGTCTGAGCGTTTAGGGGCATTGCGTGTCTTGGTGTGGAATGATGCACCGCAAGCCAAAGCTGCTTTGGAAGATTTTTATACACGTTTTAAAGATGAAGCTTTAGCACTTGATCAATGGTTTATGGTTCAAGCTTCACATCCAAAAGCGACAGCTGAAACCATTCAGGCTTTAACTGCACATCCTGATTATGATTTGGGTACACCTAACCGTATTCGTTCAGTCAGTGGTGGTTTAAATAGCAACCCTGTGAATACATGGAGTTTTGGTGTTCAGCATTTTATTGACTTAGCCAAGTATTTAGATGAGAAAAACCCAATTGTAGGTTCGCGTTTATTGCAGGTGTTGTCGCGTTGGTACACTTTGGCAGAGCCACAACGTAACCAAGTGCAAGCAGCGTTGCTAAATTTGCAGTCTGTGGTGAAATCTAAAAACGTGGTTGAAACCCTAAATAGTATGTTAGAGGTTTAAGTTAAAAAACTAAAAGCCATTTCATCAATTCGTTGAAATGGCTTTTTTGTGGCTGGAATACATTAAAAATAATCTAGCTTAGTCACAGCGAATTTGATATTCATTTTTATAGTTGGTGTAAGTTTCATTTAATTCAGCAAGTAATTTTTTCTCGTTATATTGCCGATCTTCAGGTTTAGAATTTTTAAGTACAATTGGCATATATTCATGTTTGTAAATCTGCGTATATTCTTCACAAATAATATGTTTGCGCTCATCTGCAGAATAGTTATCTAAATTGCGAAGCAAGATTTCATTCATTTTGGTATTGATGAGATCGAGTTCATCAAACATGCTTGGGGCTTGATCTGACGGTTGGGATGGGGAACAGCCGAAAGTGATAAAGCTACATATCAGAACGTAAACCCACTGCTTCACATTGACCCCAATGATAAAAAATCAAATTTATATTATAGCCTTAAAAGCGTAAAATTTAAGTGAATAGTCAGTTTTATTGGCAGTGAAATCAATTGAATGACAGTGTGTCGATTTTGTGTATTTAGACAATATGGCTGACTTGGGAAATGCAGTTTTATGTGTTAGTTTTGATGAAAATGAATGTTTTTCTGCGCTGAATTTCTGCAGATGAGTATCTAAAAAATCACGAAAAATTGAGGCATGAAATGGCTAAACATTATGACTATTTGGTAATTGGGGCAGGAAGTGGTGGTATTGCTTCGGCCAATCGCGCGGCGCAATATGGTAAAAAATGTGCATTAATTGAAGTTGCAGATTTGGGCGGGACTTGTGTCAATGTGGGGTGTGTGCCTAAAAAAGTGATGTGGTATTCTGCGCAAATCGCCGATGCTATTCAAAAATACGGCCCAGATTATGGTTTTAATACTGAATTAAAATCGCATGATTGGAATACGTTAATTCAAAATCGTCAAGCTTATATTCAGCGTATCCATGCATCGTATCAATCAGGTTTAGCTAAAAACAATGTTGATGTGATTCAGGGCTTTGCTCGTTTTGTAAATGAAAAAACAGTTGAAGTAAATCAGCAGCAATACACTGCAGATCACATTTTAATAGCCACAGGAACTGAGCCAACACGTCCAGATATTGAAGGGGCAGAGCTAGGAATTGATTCAAACGGTTTCTTTGAATTGCAACAATTACCAAAACGCACGGCAATTGTCGGTTCGGGTTATATTGCCGTAGAGTTAGCAGGTGTTTTAAATGGGTTGGGTTCAGAAGTTGGATTGTTTATTCGTAAACAATTGCCGCTGCGTAGTTTAGATCAATTTTTAGGTGAAACATTACTTGAATGTATGCGTGATGAACATATCCAAGTGCATACGCAAGCCATTCCAAAGAAAGTCACTCGCCAAGCGGATCAGTCTTTGTTATTACATCTTGAAGATGGTTCACAGCATGAGGTCGATTGTCTGATTTGGGCAGTTGGACGTAAACCAAATACACAAGCATTGAACTTGGCTGCTGCAAATGTGCAGATTGATGAAAAAGGATATATCGCAGTAGATCAATTCCAAAATACCAGCCAAGCAGGTATTTATGCGGTGGGCGATATTATTGGAAAAATTGAGCTGACACCCGTTGCTGTTGCCGCAGGACGTAAATTGTCTGAACGTTTATTCAATCACAAACCAAATGAATATTTAGATTATCAAAATGTTGCCACGGTGGTCTTTAGTCATCCGCCTATTGGTACGGTGGGGTTAAGTGAAGCGCAAGCCATTGAACAGTTTGGGCAAGATCAGGTCAAAGTCTATCAATCTTCTTTTACCTCAATGTACACGGCTGTAACTCAGCATCGTCAAGTGTCTAAAATGAAATTGGTCTGCGTTGGTGATGAACAGAAAGTCGTGGGCGTGCATGGTATTGGCTATGGCATGGATGAAATTTTGCAAGGTTTTGCAGTCGCGGTCAAAATGGGCGCGACCAAGCAAGATTTTGACAATACTGTCGCAATTCATCCAACTGCTGCAGAAGAATTTGTGACTATGCGCTAATGGAGTAGCGTAGTCGCACACAAAGAGTATGGGTTAAAAAAATCCATACTCTTTTTTATTTTTGAAATTTGTAGATAAAAAATCAGAAGATAAACGTCAGAAAGACGCAGATTCAAATCCCAAGTGCAACACATTTGTAGTTAGTTGAAAAAGTTAGGTGTATTCATAGAATCATTAGACTTTTTCAACTCGCAATTGGAAAGCACACAATGAAGAAATACACCCAACTTT
>NZ_VPAL01000056.1:0-1039 GCF_013419245.1 Acinetobacter sp. YH12095 | reverse complement strand
ACCAACGCCAGGCTGACTTAACCTTCTCCGTCCTCTCATCGCATTACACTGAAGTATTGGAATATTAACCAATTTCCCATCGACTACGCCTCTCGGCCTCGCCTTAGGGGTCGACTCACCCAGCCCCGATTAACGTTGGACTGGAACCCTTGGTCTTTCAGCGAACGGGTTTTTCACCCGTTTTGTCGTTACTCACGTCAGCATTCGCACTTCTGATACCTCCAGCAGACTTCTCAATCCACCTTCTTCGGCTTACAGAACGCTCCCCTACCACGTATACAAAGTATACATCCGCAGCTTCGGCACATAGTTTTAGCCCCGTTACATCTTCCGCGCAGGCCGACTCGACTAGTGAGCTATTACGCTTTCTTTAAAGGGTGGCTGCTTCTAAGCCAACCTCCTAGCTGTCTATGCCTTCCCACATCGTTTCCCACTTAACTATGATTTTGGGGCCTTAGCTGGCGGTCTGGATTGTTTTCCTCTTGACTACGGACGTTAGCACCCGCAGTCTGTCTCCCGGATAGTACTCATTGGTATTCGGAGTTTGCATCGGTTTGGTAAGTCGGGATGACCCCCTAGCCGAAACAGTGCTCTACCCCCAATGGTATTCGTCCGAGGCGCTACCTAAATAGCTTTCGGGGAGAACCAGCTATCACCGAGTTTGATTAGCCTTTCACCCCTATCCACAAGTCATCCCCTGGCTTTTCAACGACAGTGGGTTCGGTCCTCCAGTTAGTGTTACCCAACCTTCAACCTGCTCATGGATAGATCACCCGGTTTCGGGTCTATACCCAGCAACTATACGCCCTATTAAGACTCGATTTCTCTACGGCTCCCCTATTCGGTTAACCTCGCTACTGAATATAAGTCGCTGACCCATTATACAAAAGGTACGCAGTCACCAAACAAGTTGGCTCCCACTGCTTGTATGCATGCGGTTTCAGGATCTATTTCACTCCCCTCACAGGGGTTCTTTTCGCCTTTCCCTCACGGTACTGGTTCACTATCGGTCAGTCAGGAGTATTTAGCCTTGGAGGAT
>NZ_VPAL01000055.1:0-1083 GCF_013419245.1 Acinetobacter sp. YH12095 | reverse complement strand
TAAGTTGACAAAAATAACTAATCATGCGAAAAAAGTTTTTTTAGTTAACAGATGTTCACACATGCCTCGAATTGTTTCTGTACCACTTAGTTTAGAACAGCGAGAACGACTCATTTTTCTGGCCAAGCATGCAAAACATTGGCGTGAAAGACAACGTGCCCAAACTATTCTCTGGCTTTCTGAAGGTAAAAGTGTTGCGGAAGTTGCCACTCTACAAGAACGTATCCCAGAAACCATAAGGCTACAACGCCGACGTTGGGAATTGTATGAGTTTGAATCGATTAAAGAAGGTCATCGCTCAGGTCGGCCCAATACATTGATCTCAGACTATCAGGCGAAAATCCTAGATTGGGTCAATACAAGTCCACTCAATGCAGAACAAATCCGAGTCAAACTACATGAAGAATACGAAGTGTCCGTGTCTGTTGAAACCATTCGTAAGTTTTTACGTGATTCAGGTATGGTCTTCAAGCGTACCCGTCATAGCTTGAAAAAAAAGAGATCCGATTGCATTTGAACAAGCAACACAGCAGATTGAAAAATTACGAGAGCAAGCGGCACGTGGTGAAATTATATTAGGTTATGTTGATGAAACAGGGTTTTCATCTACACCTGATAACCGCTATGCGTGGACAAAGATAGGTGATGTTCATGCGGTTGATGCAATAAGATTAAAACGAGTTAATGTCATGGGGTGTTTGCTTTCAACGGGGAAACTGGTGACAAGTTGTTTACAAGAGTCAGTTACAAGCACTTGGTTTTATGCCTATTTAACTGGAATAGCTCAACAAGTAAAACAGACTTATAACCTTCCATTGGTTCTTATTGTTGATAATGCCTCGATTCATAGAAGTAAAAAGATGGCTGATTACAGAGAGCTACTTAAAAGTAACTTTTCGACGAATTTGTATTTTATTCCAGCTTATAGCCCTGAGTTAAATCGAATCGAGATGGTATGGAAGCAGATGAAATATTATTGGCGAGATTTTCAAGTCATGACAGCTGATAAAATAGAGCAATGGGTGGAGAGAGTATCAAACCAATTCGGAAAAGAATACATGTTTACTTTTTAATGACAGCTTA
>NZ_VPAL01000054.1:0-1540 GCF_013419245.1 Acinetobacter sp. YH12095 | reverse complement strand
ACGTATAGGAAGAATAAACGCCCTTTTCACCCAAGTCCAACAGCTTTGGACCGCAGTTGACTCTTTCGACACCCCTGCGATGCAACCCAATCCGGCTGACGGGGAGCCAGCAACGCTGAAAATTTACCCTCCTCTTTCCCACTAGCGGCTCCTTTTCCGACAACCAGCACGGCGGATCCCTGCCGCGGCGCTGTGAACGCAGCATTTTGATTGGTATCGTTGGCCTTCAGGCTCGTCAGTCAAACAGACCCAGGAGCAGCTCAGCCGGTGGCGCCCGGCTTTCGGGTAACGCCCTGGTCCCGCTGGTTTCGGCTTTGTGCTTCAGGTGATCAAGGATCTGCTTGATCACTATAGGGTCTTCAATGCAGGCGATGACTTTCATGGCGCCGCCGCAGCCGCTGCAGGTCTCGATGTCGATATTGAAAACACGCTTGAGCCGTTGCGCCCATGTCATCGACGCTCGCCGTTGTGCTGGTGTTGCCGGTTCATCAGCCACCCTGACCTTGTTGCCCCTGCCCCGTTTTGCCGGCGTGACCAACGCCCGGTGCCGACTGTTGGGTGCGAACACCCCGTGGAAGCGGGTTAGGTTGACTCTGGGCTTCGGTACCAGGGCGGCCAGCCTTGCAATGAAATCCAATGGTTCGAAAATGACGTGCGTGGTGCCGTCCCGGTACGGCGTCTTGAGCTGGTAGCGCACGTTGCCGCCTCGTGTTAACGACAGCCGCTTCTCGGATACCGCCGGGCGGCTGATGTACCGGCACAGCCGTTCGAGCTTCTTGCGTTCATCGGCCCTGGCCGCCACGCCGGCGTGCAGGCTGGACCCGGCTACCTTGCCAATCCCGTCACCGAACGGATCACCACTGGTCGGCAGAGTTTGCAAAGTGAACACCTTTCGCCCCGCCTGTGAACCGACAGCGATACGGTAAGTGATCGAGTGCCCCAGCAGGGGTGTCATCGGGTCGTCATCCACCGCATCCGAGGCCAGATAGCTGTTTTCGACATCCCGTTCCAGCAGGCCTTGCCGTTCCAGATAGCGACCCACCCGGTGGGCGATGGTGTGCGTCAGCTGGGTGAGCTCTGGGCTGGTCGGCGCCTTGACCCAGCGGAAACGCGCTGAGCCGTGGGATTGCTCGACATACACACCGTCGAGAAACAGCATGTGGAAGTGAACATTCAGATTGAGCGCCGATCCAAAACGCTGGATCAGGGTGACCGCGCCCGTCTTGGCCACTTGGTGGGTATGGCCCGCTTTCTTGACCAGGTGCGTGGCAATGACGCGGTAAACGATGCCCAGCACCCACCCCATGATCTCGGGCCGGCTGGCAAACAGGAAACGCAGCTGAAACGGGAAGCTCAACACCCACTGACGCATGGGTTGTTCAGGCAGTACTTCATCAACCAGCAAGGCGGCACTTTCGGCCATCCGCCGCGCCCCACAGCTCGGGCAGAAACCGCGACGCTTACAGCTGAAAGCGACCAGGTGCTCGGCGTGGCAAGACTCGCAGCGAACCCGTAGAAAGCCATGCTCCAGCCGCCCGCA
>NZ_VPAL01000053.1:0-1631 GCF_013419245.1 Acinetobacter sp. YH12095 | reverse complement strand
GAACGTAAGCGTCCGCTGAACCCCATGCCTATTTTTTAATTCGGTTCAGGTTTCCAGCGGTGTGGTAGCAATTCTTCAATCTGAGTCACTTTATGTGTCGGCAACCTTTTCAGCACATCACTTAAATAGGCATTTAATCCTGAGAACTAAGAATTATCATTTAAAAATACCACAAAGTAGTATAAAATAAACTACTACAAGGTAGTATGAATGCAATCAATGTATACAATATGTGAGACTCCATTATTTACTAAATACTGTCTTGTTTATTGGACTCAGGAAGAATATGAGGAATTCAAAACATTCTTAGCATTAAATCCTGAAGCAGGAGATGTAGAGCCTAATGCAGGTGGTATTCGTAAGATTAGATGGACTAGCGGTGGTAGAGGTAAAAGTGGTGGTGTCAGAGTCATCTACTTTAATCGTTTAGCAAATGGAGAGATTTGGTTATTAACCTTGTACAGTAAAAAGCAAACTGTACAGCTTAGTAAGAAGACTCTTCAAGCATTAGTGGAGAAACTAAATGACTCGTTTAATGACTGAAAAAGAACTTGAGGCTTTTGAAGCAACTAGGGATATTGAAGCTGAAATATTACAAGGCATCGACGATATGCTTACTAGTAATGCAGCGAAAAGAACCGTAATCACTGAGACAGATGTAGCGTTAGCTCGTAGAAAGGCTCAACTAACACAAGATCAGTTTGCTAAGATTCTTGGCGTATCAAGACGTACTCTTGAATCATGGGAACAAGGTGCGAGAAGACCATCAGGAGCAGCAACATCCCTTATTCGATTATTTATTGTTGATCCAAAATTTGTAAAAGAGAGTCTGGCTTAATTTAGACAGCTCTCTACTATATTTATTTAAGGTTTTTTATGAAGCACTTAGGATTTGTGGGAAAAAGTACTGAATATTTAGGGTATACCCATATTGAAATTATCAATAGCTCATTACGCTTATCTTTCAATATTCCATCAACAAAAGATCTAGAAGAAACCTTTAAAAAGATAGTCGAAAATAACTATGATTTACTCATGGAAACATCAGCAGAAATCGAGTTCGAATTAGAAAGTGAAACGCTAGCAAAGATAGAAACCATCATAAAAGAAAAAGGGATTGAACTTGATGAGTTTGTTCAAAATGCGCTGATTAAACTTATCAACCAAAATGAATTGGCTAAGACTGATTAGACCTTAAATGCAGACAATAAAAAACCCCAGCATCCTGCCGGGGTTTCTCATATTGGGTTGCTAGGTATGACTCCTGTCTTACCTCACGCTCCTGGTGCGATCTTTCTTATTCTTGTTGTTTGGAACTTCCTGTTCCTGATGAGTTCATCATAGGAAAATTCCACTGTTCCTGGTAGCCGCAAAGAGCCGAGATTGTTGTGCGCCAGGGCGTACAAAATAGCCTAAATTTTATCCACAGCCATTGGGGATAGTTTCGGATCCTGAAAGCCGATGAAATGGGCACTGATTGCCAAATTGATCGTTTTTTAATCAAATTTACTGGCAAAATATTACAGATCTGCTTAAAAACTCACCAACTTATTACAAAAGCCGATTTTTTGCTTTTTCTTAGTCATGGCTAAATTTTCAAGTGATTGATATTTATATTAATATACAAGTGT
>NZ_VPAL01000052.1:0-1658 GCF_013419245.1 Acinetobacter sp. YH12095 | reverse complement strand
GCCAGGCCTCAGCATTTTATTATGGTGATCCCCTGGGCGAAATGCGCCTGGTAAGCAGAGTTTTTGAAATGTAAGGCCTTTGAATAAGACAAAAGGCTGCCTCATCGCTAACTTTGCAACAGTGCCATTTTAAGCGTTATGCTAAGCCCAGGAAGCCGCAGGATCTTTTGAACCACAACTGCATTAACGTCCGCTATTCTGATACGAGTGGATTGTACGCCTGGGAATTCGAGAAAGATGCTCAGAAATTCAGTCTGAAAGTCAAAGGGCAATATATTGCGAACAGCACGATTCATCAGCTCGATGCAGCATTAGACGGGCTGGGGATTGCCTATATTCCCGAGTATGTTGCAGATGGATATATCAAAAGCGGCAAGCTGATTGCTGTTCTGACCGAGTGGTGTCCATATTTTGACGGCTACCATATTTATTATCCTCACCGCCGACAGGATTCTCCTGCGTTTATGGCTTTTCTGCAAGTTTTGCGTGACAGGTACAATAATGGAATAAGATAAATTTATGAGTAAAGGATTATGTCCACGATAAGCACCTGGGTCGATTCCTGGGAGGCGGCCATGAGGGTAGGGAAGCGCCGTCCCGTCAAGTCAGCGTAATGCTCTGCCAGTGTTACAACCAATTAACCAATTCTGATTAGAAAAACTCATCGAGCATCAAATGAAACTGCAATTTATTCATATCAGGATTATCAATACCATATTTTTGAAAAAGCCGTTTCTGTAATGAAGGAGAAAACTCACCGAGGCAGTTCCATAGGATGGCAAGATCCTGGTATCGGTCTGCGATTCCGACTCGTCCAACATCAATACAACCTATTAATTTCCCCTCGTCAAAAATAAGGTTATCAAGTGAGAAATCACCATGAGTGACGACTGAATCCGGTGAGAATGGCAAAAGCTTATGCATTTCTTTCCAGACTTGTTCAACAGGCCAGCCATTACGCTCGTCATCAAAATCACTCGCATCAACCAAACCGTTATTCATTCGTGATTGCGCCTGAGCGAGACGAAATGCGCGATCGCTGTTAAAAGGACAATTACAAACAGGAATCGAATGCAACCGGCGCAGGAACGCTGCCAGCGCATCAACAATATTTTCACCTGAATCAGGATATTCTTCTAATACCTGGAATGCTGTTTTCCCGGGGATCGCAGTGGTGAGTAACCATGCATCATCAGGAGTACGGATAAAATGCTTGATGGTCGGAAGAGGCATAAATGCCGTCAGCCAGTTTAGTCTGACCATCTCATCTGTAACATCATTGGCAACGCTACCTTTGCCATGTTTCAGAAACAACTCTGGCGCATTGGGCTTCCCATACAATCGATAGATTGTCGCACCTGATTGCCCGACATTATCGCGAGCCCATCTATACCCATATAAATCAGCATCCAGGTTGGAATTTAATCGCGGCCTCGAGCAAGACGTTTCCCGTTGAATATGGCTCATAACACCCCTTGTATTACTGTTTATGTAAGCAGACAGTTTTATTGTTCATGATGATATATTTTTATCGGCACTGTTGCAAATAGTCGGTGGTGATAAACTTATCATCCCCTTTTGCTGATGGAGCTGCACATGAACCCATTCAAAGGCCGGCATTTTCAGCGTGACATCATTCTGTGGGCCGTACGCTGGTA